>DAHWKH010000104.1 GCA_027343725.1 Acidiferrobacteraceae bacterium | reverse complement strand
GACCGACCCGACGCGCCCGCCGTGGATCGCGTCCCCGACACGCCACCGCGCGGACCCCGGCTTGCAGGCGATCCTGGTCGATGGCCCGCGCCGCCTGGCGCTGATCGACGGGCGCCTCCTGGGCCTGGGCGCGCGCTTTGCAGGCGCGCGCGTGGTCGCGATCCATCGCCACTCGGTATGGCTGTCCGACGGCGCACGGCGCCGGGAACTGACTCTTTTGAAGGGGGCGGGTGTGCGCAAGACGCCGTTTTGGGCGGGGGGGAGGCCATGAGCCGCGCCGGGGTATTTGTCCTCATCGCGGCGCTGGCGCTCGCCGGCTGCGCGCCGAGCGGCTTTAACAGGCCCATGACGGCGCGCATGCAGCGTCATCTGGCATCCGGCGTGCGCTCGCAAAAGGCGGCGGTCCCGGCCTCCGTCAGCCAGGCGCTGGTGCCGGCGCTGACCATCCGCCTGCCGCACGGCAAGAGCCTTGCGGTCCCGAATCGCTTCGATTTCAACGCGACCGATGCGCCCGCGGCCCGGGTCTTCATGGAGCTTGTGCGCGGCACGCCCTACAGCGTCGCGCTCCCGCAGGGTCTGCGCGGGCTTATCAGTCTGCACCTGAAGAACGTCACGGTGCCCGAGGCCATGCGTATCATCCGCCGGGAAGGCCGCTATCAATACCGCCGGCGCGGGACGCGCTATTACATCCTGCCGCCGGGCCTCAACACGCGCATCTTTCGCATCCACTACCTGAACGTCGTGCGCAGCGGGGTCTCGGAGACCCGCTTGTCGGGGGCGAGCCTCACGAGCGTCGGGACCACGGGTGTGGGGGTCGCGGGCGGGATGCCGATGCCGGCCAATACGCAAAACGGCGTCACCCCCACGATCTCCGTGAAGACGACCTCGAAGAGCGATTTCTGGAAGAGCCTCACCAAGGCGGTGACGGCGCTCGTCGGTCCGGGCCCCGGGTTCAAGGTGGTGGCGAACCCGCAGGCCGGATTGTTGGTGGTGCGCGCCGACGCGCGCACCCTGCACACGGTGGCGCGTTTTTTGCGGCTCACGCAGGCGAGCGTGAATCGCGAGGTCGTCATCGACGCCAAGATCCTCGAGGTGGACCTGAAGAGCGGTTATCAAAGCGGGATCGACTGGGCGCGGCTTGGGAACGTGGCCGGGGCCAACGTGCTGGCGGCGCAGACCGGGGGCAGCCAGCTCCTGTCGTCGGGTCTTGCGAGCACCAACGGCCAGAGCGGCAACCTCAATCCCGCGCCCAACACCTATTCGCCGATCAACAACACCCTCGCGCAGGCCTTCGGCGGGATTTTCAGTCTCGCGATCCATAGCGGCAATTTCGCGGCCTTCATTCAGTTGTTGTCGACCGAGGGCCGCGTCCAGGTGCTCTCGAGCCCACGGATCTCGACCGTGAACGAGCAAAAGGCCGTGATCAAGGTCGGCGGGGACCAGTTCTTCGTGACCGGCGTTTCCAATACCGAGTCCTTGGTGGGCGTTTCCCCGATCACGAGCCCGGCGGTCGAGCTGACGCCGTTCTTCTCGGGCATCGCGCTCGACGTCACGCCCGAGATCGACCGTCATGGCTCGATCGTTCTCTATATCCATCCCTCGGTCAGCCAGGTGACGCAGGTCAATCAGCAGTTCAGCGTCGCCGGCCAATCGTTCAATCTGCCACTCGCCTCGAGTTCGATCCAGGAGTCGGACTCGGTGGTGCGCGCGCGCAGCGGGCAGGTGATCGTGATCGGCGGGCTCATGAAGGAGGGCCAGACGAACAACAACGCCGCGGTCCCCATCCTCGGCAACATCCCGCTTCTTGGGAACCTCTTCAAGGACAAGAAGATCGTGCGCGTCAAGAAGGAACTGGTCATTCTCCTGAAACCCACGGTCGTCAACCTCGGCGCCCCCTGGGGGCACGAGTTGCGTTCCGCGCAGCGGCGCATCGCGCGCATCACGGGCCGCTGATGTACGCGCGCTATTTCGGCCTGCGCGAGCTGCCCTTCGGGATCACCCCCGACACCGGGTATTACTTCGCGCACACACACCACCAGGAAGCCCTCAATATGCTGCTCGCCGCGGTGCGCATGGGCGAGGGGTTTCTCAAGGTGACAGGCGAGGTCGGCACCGGTAAGACCCTCCTGTGCCGGAAGTTCCTGGCGGTGCTCGCGACGGATGCGCAGTTCACGACCGCTTATATCCCCAATCCCTACCTCGAGCCCCGGGCCTTGATCGAGGCCATCGCCCTCGAGCTGGCCCTACCCTTGGAGCCGGGGCAGGGACAACACGCGCTCCTCACGCAGCTGACCGAGCGCCTCATCGGCAATTACGCCGAGGGCAAGCGCGTGATTCTGTGCCTGGACGAGGCCCAGGCGATGCCGCTCGAGACGCTCGAGTCCTTGCGACTGATCAGCAATCTCGAGACCGAGAAGTGCAAGCTCATCCAAATCGTGCTCTTCGGGCAGCCGGAACTCGATGAGCGCCTGCAGGAACGCTCGGTGCGCCAGTTGCGCCAGCGCATCGCCTTCTCCTGCCGCCTCGCGCCGCTTTCGCTCGCGGACACCGAGGATTATTTGCGTCACCGCCTGCACGTTGCGGGCTACGACGGGCCGGCCCTCTTTCGCAAACGCGCGGTGCGCGTCCTGTACCGCGCCTCGGGCGGCGTTCCCAGGCTTGCCAACATCCTCGCCCACAAGGCCTTGATGGCGGCCTACGGCGAGGGCGCCGAGGCCATTCACGCGCGCCACATCCGCTTGGCCTGCGCCGACACCGAGTCCATGCGCCATCGCGGCAACCGCCTCTCATGGCTCCCGTGGGGTCGCCGATGAGCTTGATCAACAAGGTCTTGAAGGATCTGGAGGCGCGCGAGCGAGGGGCGGAGTCGGCGCCCCCCCGCCCGGTGCTCTCGGGTCTGCGCGCGGCGCGCGAAGCCCCCCGGCGCGCACCCACGCGGTTCGTCGTCGCGGCCCTCGGCCTCGTGGCCGTGGCCTTCGCCGTGTGGTGGTGGCAGAGGGTCCCGGCGCCCGCGGCGCAAAAGCCCGCTTTACGCATCCCGGCGGTCATCGTGCCCCCGGCGCGCGTTCCCGCGCCGCTTGCAAAAGCCGTGCTCCCGCCGCGCCCGGCCAAGCCGCATCCCGCGCCCGCCCGGGCCCCGGCCTTACCGGTCTTCGTCGCCGCCCGACCGAAGGCACACGCCCCCCCGGTGCCGGCGCACGCCCCCCCGGTCCCGGTGCGCGCGCAAGCGGCGCGCGGGCGGATCACGCGCAAGGCCATACCGCTCAGTGCGCGCGCGCGTTCACACCGCTTGTATCGGCGCGCGATCGCGGCCTTGCGCGCGGGCCGCAACGCGCGCGCCCGCGGGTTGCTTGCGCGCGCGCTCACGCTCCGAAAGGCCAGCGTGCGCCCGCGGCTCCTACTCGCGGGCCTCGAGGTCCAGGACGGGCGCCTGCACGCGGCGGAGCGCGTGTTGGGCGCGGGGCTTTCGGTGCGCCCGCACAACGTGTCGCTCGCCTTGTTGGCGGCGCAAGTGGATCTGCGCTTGGGCGCGCCG
Organism: Acidiferrobacteraceae bacterium; assembly: GCA_027343725.1. GTDB lineage: Bacteria > Pseudomonadota > Gammaproteobacteria > Acidiferrobacterales > Acidiferrobacteraceae > Acidiferrobacter. The sequence continues at coordinate 29,578 of DAHWKH010000104.1, read as the reverse complement.
CAGGCGGCCGTCTCGTTGCTGGCGCCGTTTGCCGTCAAGGCCCGCGCCCAGGAGCCCTATTGGGCGCTGTTGGCCGCGGCGCAAATGCGCGCCCACGAGACCCGTGCGGCGATCGCGACCTACCATGTGGCGCTCGAGCGGTTCGCGCACGCGGGCGTTCTGTGGGTGGGCCTCGGGATCGCCGAGCTCTCGTTGCCGGACACGCACGCCGCGCGCACGGCCTTTCACGAGGCCGAGCGCTGTCGCCTGGGCCCGGTCCTTCAGCGCTTCGTGCGCCGCGAGCTCGCTCGCTCCTAGAGGGGGCGCGCATTGCCCGCGGGCCGGCGTATGCGTATCCTGGAGGCCCGAAAGGATGCCGCATGCCCAATCCCCCAGAACCCTTTGCCCGTGACCTTAAGGCGGCGTTCGACGATCTCAAGTCCCAGGCGCTCTGGCGCGTGCGTGAGCGCCGCTCGTCGGCCACGGCGCCTCGGGTGCAGGTCGCGGGCGAGGCGCTCCTCACCTTTTCGAGCAACGATTATCTGGGGCTTGCCTCCGACCCGCGGGTGATCGCGGCGTTTTGCGAGGCCGCGCATCGCTACGGCGTGGGCGCCGGGGCGTCCCACCTCCTGGGGGGCCACACCGAGGCCCACCACGCGCTGGAGGAGGCGCTCGCGGCGTTCGTCGGCACCCCACGCGCCTTGGTCTTCTCGACGGGTTACATGGCGAACCTCGCTCTCCTCACGACCTTCGGCGCGCGCCACCGGACTCTGTTCGAGGATCGGCGCAATCACGCCTCGCTGCTCGATGCCGCGGCCTTGTCGCGCGCCGATCGGGTCCGCTACCGCGACCCCGACGACCTGCGCGCGCATCTCGATCGGGCGCAGCCCGGGGGGCTCATTGCCAGCGATGGCGTATTCAGCATGGACGGCGACATCGCCGATATCCCAGGCTTGCTCGCGTGCGCGCAGGCGCATGATCTCGGGCTTGTCATCGATGATGCGCACGGCTTCGGTGTGGTCGGGCCGAAGGGGCGGGGGAGTGTGGCGTATCACGGCCTCGAGCCCGCGTCGTGCCTCATCCAGATGGGGACGCTCGGCAAGGCCTTCGGCGTGTTTGGCGCCTTCGTGGCGGGATCCGAGGCGCTGATCGAGGCCCTGATCCAAAAGGCCCGCCCCTATCTCTACACGACGGCCCTGCCGCCGGCGATCGCGTCAGCCGCGGCGGCGAGCCTTGCGATCGCGGCGCGCGAGGACGAGCGGCGCGCGGCGCTCACCGCGCGCATCACTGAGTTTCGCGCCGGGGCCGAGGCGCTGGGCCTGCGTTTGACGCGCTCGCACAGCGCCATTCAGGCGGTCTTGATCGGCGGCGCCGAGGCGGCTCTCGCCGCAAGTCGGCGTTTGCGCAGCCGCGGCCTGCTCGTGACCGCCATCCGCCCACCGACCGTGCCCAAGGGTAGCTCGCGGCTGCGCATCGCGCTGTCCGCGGCCCACACCGCAGACGACGTCCAACGCCTGCTGGCGGCGCTCCCGGAGGCCGTCTCGTAATGCTGCGCCTGCTCCACGGCTGGGGCCTGAACGCCGGCGTGTTTCAGGACCTGTGTTCAGCGCTCGCCGTCCCGGTCCAGGCGCTCGATCTCCCAGGGCATGGTCATGCGCCTTACGAACCGGGGAGTCTTGCGCCTGCGGCCTGCGCCGCCGCGCTCGCCGGGCGCTTTCCGGAGCCCGGCGTGTGGCTGGGGTGGTCGCTGGGCGCCTTCATCGCCCTCGAACTCGCCGCGCGCCACCCGCACTGCGTCAGCGCGCTTGTGCTGGTGGCCGCGACGCCGCGGTTCGTGACGGGCCCCGACTGGCCCTGCGGCACGCCGGCTGCCGATCTGCAAGCCCTCGGGCAGCGTCTCAGCGCCGACTACGAGGGGACCTTGCGGCGCTTTCTCACCTGGCAGGCGGGCATGGCCGACCGTGCGCGCGTGCGCGCTCTGCTCGCGACGCTGATGCGGGCAGGCGGCGTGCGCCCCGAGGCGCTCACCGAGGGGCTGTCGGTGCTGCGGCACAGCGACCTGCGCGACCACATGTCCGCCGTCCGCGCCCCGACGCTCGTGATTCACGGCGCAGACGACCCGGTCGTGAACCCCGAGGCCGGGCGTTGGCTCGCGCAGCGCATCCCTCACGCGCGCTTTCACGAGGTGGGCACGGGGCATGCCCCCTTCCTGAGCGCCGAGGCCGCGTTCGTCGGTCTCGTGCGGGACTTCGCGCATGCATGACTTGAGCCGCGCGGCGATCCGGGCCGCCTTCGATCGCGCCGCGCGCGGCTATGACGAAGGCGCTATCCTTCAGCGCACGGTGGCGGATCAGCTGCTCGCGCGTTTCGAATGGCTGCGCGCGCGCCCGTCGGTGATCCTGGATCTCGGCACCGGCACCGGTTATGCGCTGCCGCGCTTACGGAAACGCTTCCCGCAAAGCATGGTCATGGGTTGCGACGTGGCCCCGGCCATGATCCGCAGGGCGCGTCGCCGCCGCGGCCTGTGGCGCACAAGTCCGTTGTTCGTCGCGGACGGCGAGCGGCTGCCGCTTGCCAGGCGCGGCGTCGATTGCATCTATTCGAATCTCGCGTTTCAATGGATGGATGTCTCGGTGGCCTTTCCCGAGTGCCTGCGCCTCCTGCGCCCCGGCGGCTTTCTGACCTTTTCGACCTTCGGCCCGGACACATTGAAGGAGTTGCGCGCGGCGTGGGCCGAGGTCGACGACCGGCCCCATGTCCACCGGTTCACCGATATGCACGACGTGGGGGATGCGCTCATCGAAGCGGGTTTCGCCGACCCGGTCCTCGATGTCGAACACTACACGCTCACCTATCCCCACGCGGTCTCGGCCCTCAGGGACCTGAAGCGGATCGGGGCCCACAACGCCTACGCGGGGCGTTTTGCGGGGCTGACCGGCAAGGGCCGCTATCGGCGATTCGTCGAGGCCTATGAACGCCAGCGCCGGGACGGGCGGCTGCCCGTCACGTATGAAGTGGTCTATGGCCAGGCCTGGTACCCGGACGCACCCCGGATGGTCGCGGGCGAGGTCCGGGTGCCGATCGCCGATCTCGCGCGCAGGCGCTGAGAATCCCCCAGCAAACGCCATCCCGATTTCCCGCATGGCGCGCGCCGTCACGGCGCGCTAGCGTGGCGCCTCCGATCGTGAGGAGCCGCCATGCGCAAGACGCTTGTGTTTGGAATGTGCCTCGTGTCCCACGCCGCATACGCCGTTTTGCGCCTGCCGCTCTACGCGGAGGGCGCGGACCTGCGCATGTCGCTCGAAGAACGCGCGCACGCGATCACCGATGTCATCGCCTTGCTCGTCAGTATCCTCGCGATCATCGGCATCCTGATCGGCGCCGCGTATTTTGCAAGCGGTCAGGGTGAGCGCGGCAAGAGCTACGTCATAGGCAGCATCATCGGCCTGGTGCTCGCGGCCAGCGCGTACGGCATCGCAGCCCTCATCGTGCGCGCATGAGCGCCTTCAACAAACGCCTGGCACCGGCACGCGTCGCGGGCTTCCCGTTACCGGCGGTGGGGTCCGGGCTCGTGGCCGTGAGCGGCGCCTTGCTCGCCGTGATCGCGCCCGCGCCGGTCTGCTGGCTTCCGGCCCTGGGGGCCGGGTGCGCGCTGCCGATCCTGATTGCGACCCTTGTGATCGGGGACGACGTGGTATTCCTGCCGATGATGGGCGAGGCCCGCCGCGACCGCCGTCTCGCGGAGCGGGAGCGTTTATGGGTCTAGGCGCGCGCCGCTATTGCGATCTCTACACCTGGTCTCATGCCTTGGGCGCGCATGGGATCGCGCATGGCGATGGCGCGGTGTCGCTCGCGATTCTTTGGTCGGGCCTCGATATAGAGTTCGAGGACGAGGGTGGACGCACGCGCGCCTTCGATGGGATCGCCAAGGCCCTGGCCCTTCTGCCACCCCAGCATTGGTGCGAGTTCCATTTGTGGCGCGAACGCGATCCGCGGGCGGTGGCGGCCTATCTCGCCCTCGAGGCCGAGGCGGAGCGCAAAAGCCCCTTCACGCGGGTCTTGCGCCAGGCGTGCGCCGAGCATATGGCGCCGCACGTCCTCACCAATACCGTAGCCCTCATCGTCGGGCGCATCGGAGGCCCGCGCCGCGTGCGTATCCGGCGCGCCCTCGCGGACCAAACGGCCCATGCCGAGGCCCTGACGGGTCTTGCCTCCCGGATCGCAGACGGGCTCCCCGGTGGGCGCGTTGCGACCGTGGAAGAGTACCTGGCTCTCATTCGCAAGAGCTATGACGGCGGGGCGGACGCGCGCCTGGATCCGTGGCTGTCGTTGGCCGAACAGCTCATCATCGAGCCGCCGCGCGCGCAGGACCGGTTCCTGACCATCGCCGGGCGGCGCATCAAAACCCTCTACCTGCATCTGTATCCAGACGCCCGCCCGGGTTTTGTCCTGCCGCTCGTATCCGGGTCTCTCTCTTTGCACGTGAGCCAAGTGGTGTTCGCGCCATCGACCGAGCAGGCGCTGCGACAAAGCGAGCGCGCCGATCGCCTCGCGCACGGCACGATCGGTCATCGCGGGCGCGAGCGGCAGCTCGTCGTCCTGCGCGACATGCAGGGCTTTCGCGAGACGGTTGCGGCGCGCGACCTCACCATCCATCGCAACGCCTACATCCTCTGTGTGCAGTGGCCTCCCGAACACGAGCGCGAGGGCCTGCGCCTGATCCGCCATCTCGAGGGCCAGGGCGGGCGTGTGCGCGACGACGCCTTCGTTCAGCTGCCGTTTTTTCGCGCAGCGCAGCCGGGTCAGGGCTATCGGGCGCCTTTGTGGCGCCCCGACCACCTAGCGCAGATCGTCGCGATGGCCCCGGCCCAGGTCTTCCGGACGGGGTCCCGCCGCCCCGAGTCCCTGCGTCTGGGCATGGCCGGGCAGGCGGTGGCCTTCGACTACACCCGGCAGAGCGTCGCTCACAGCTTCACGGTCGCGATGACCGGCGCCGGCAAGGGCGTGGACAAAATCGCGACAATCCTCGAGACCTATCCCTTCGGGGTCGATTGGTATCTGCTCGAGATCGGGGCGAGCTACCGCTGGACGGTGGAGGCGTTGGGCGGCGTCTACACGACCCTGGATCCCGCGGCCGCCGCCGTCAATCCCCTGCCCCCGCGCGCCCCATCCGGGGCCGGACTCGATCCGGCGCTCGCGGCCGCGACCCTCAATAGTCTCGCCTTCCTGTTGACGGATGGACGCACGCTCCTCGACGTCCACGAATCCGCGGCCGGCGCCGCCGCCCTGACGGCGCTCTACGGCCCGGATGCCCCGACCCGGGATCCCGGCCTCGTCGATCTCCTGAAGGCGCTCGAATCGCTCACGCTCGAGCGCGCCGAGCCGACGCGCGCGGCCCGCGCCATGGCCGCCAATCTCCACAGCTTTCTCGAAACCCCGGAGGGCCGCATCTTCGCCGAGCGCGATAACGTGTCTTTGAGCCCCGGGATCAGCGGCGTCGATTTGAAGGAGGTCGACCGCGCAAGCCCGAAGCTCCTGACGTTCTATCTCGTCTTCTTGTGTTTGCGATTCTTGCATCTGGCCTTCACCGGTCCGCGTCCCGCCCGTGTGCTGTTGGACGAGATCCATCGTTTCGTCGCCCACGCCCCCGATGTCCTGCGCCGCCTGGTTTCCGAGATCGCGCGCATGGGGCGCAAGGAGGCGGCGGCCATCGACATCGTGACGCAGGGCTTGGCGGAGATCGATGTCCTGGAGCCCGAGGTCGTCAATTCCATGCCGTACCGCTCGCTTTTGTACCGCGCGGACGGCTGGGACGAGATCGCCCGGCGCATCGGCATGCCCGCCCCGGCGCTGGCCCTCTGGCGCGGACTGCCCTTTCCGCTGGCCCTCGATTGGCGCCCGGCGATTCGCTCGGTCGCCTCGCAGTATTTCGCGTTAAGGCTCACCTTTCCGCGCCTGCTGCTGGCGCTTGCCGACACCACGCCGGAGGGATTGGCCTTGAAGGCACGCATCGCGCGCGAGACCGCGGACCCGCTCTTGCGCCTCGAACGGTTCCTGAAGTCTTCCCCATGAAGACCGTCCTCGCGTTCGTCGGTTTCTGGTTCCTCGGCATTGGGGCGGCACATGCCGTCTTCGGTGTCGGGGATATCACATTCGACCCGCCGGTGCACGCGGAGCTCGTGAGCCTGTTCGAGCAGACGCTCGCCGTGTATCACACGCTCACAGCGGAACTCGACCGCCTGCGTATCGTGCAGGCGACCCTTCAAGAGGGCGAGCGCAATGCCCGCGCCGTCACGAATGGATCGCTTCTGCGCTACGCGCGCGCAGGCCTGCCCCCAGGGGTCCCGCCGTCGATCGCGCCGGCCTTGGCGCGGGCGCACCCCCGGGTTCCGGCCCGTACCGGCGCGCGCGCCCTCGATTCGGGTCGGGCGCGGCGCCTGCGCGCGCTTTGGGATCTGACGTGGCTCACACGCGGCGCCCACCACGACATGCGCCTCGCCTCGCGCACGCTCGGCGAGAAGGCGAGCGCTGATGTCACCGCGCAGTCGACGTCGGCTCTGGCCCTGCTGGCCGCGGCCCGCGAGAAGCGCGCCCTCAAGCGCGCCCTCCGTCACGCCGCCGAGCGGCGCAATGACCGCCGCTTGCCGCGTGAGGCGCAATCGCTCTATCGGGCCTTTGGGCACACGCCATGACGAGCGCCTCCCTGGTAGCCGTGCTGTTGCGGGACTTGAGTCCGAAAAGCGTCTACGCCAACGCCGCCCCGGTGGCCCGCACCCTCATGATGACGGTCACCCCGTCGCTGTTTCTGATGAGTTTGTATACGCGCTTGCTGGAGGCGCAATCGGACGTGATTGCGGGCATGGGCCGTTTCAGCCAGGCCTTGCGGGATGTCGTGGTCTGGGGCCTCGTGCTCGTGACCTACTTTGCGATCGGCAATCTGCTCGCGCATTACCTGAACGCCCTCTATCGCGCGATGGCCGGCATCGGGTCCCTGCGCGCCACCGCGAACCAGATGGCCGCCCTCCTCAAGACCGCGAGCACCAGTCCCGGCGGCGTCTGGAACACGATCAAGGAGATCAATGCCCTGCCGCTGCGCATCGCCACCGTGCTCGTCTTTTACGCCACCTTGGTGGTCACGACGTTGCTGGAGGCCCTGTTGCGGATCGCCCAGGCCATTGGTTTCGAGGTCGCGTTTCTGTATGGCCTCATTGCCATTCCGCTCGCGTTGAGCCGCACCCTATCGCTCGTGCGCGGGTTCGTGAAGCTCATGGGCTTCTTCGTGCTCTGGCCGATCGTGCAAGCCCTGCTTCTCGCGGTGTTCACGCCGCTTTTCACGCGGGCCGTCGGGGACCTGCAAAGGCTGGTCGGGCCCGGCGCCTACATGATCGTGTACGCGCACATGCTGTTCACGATCCTGAATCTCATTCTGTGCGCGGTGCTGCTCGCGGCCCCCTACGTGACCGCGAGCCTCATCGAAAACGCGGGTGCCGCGCAGCCCCTGATCGCCCCCTACCTCGCGGCCGTGACCGCCGTCGGCGCCACCATGGCCATGGGTGTCGGTCAGGGGGCCGCGCGCGCGGCCCACGCCTGGTTCGAGGGGGATCCCGATATCGACACGGTCGCGCCGCGCCCGACTGCGACCCTGCACGTGCCGATCGACCCCGACTATTGGCCGGAGTCGGCTGACGGCAGCGTGCCGCTCACGAATTATCTCGACCCGCAATTCGACGCGCCAAAGCCCGAGGAGCCCGATGAGAAGGCCTGACCCGTTCGCCGTCCACGGGCCGCAAGGTCTCATCCTGAGGCGGCTCGCGCGCCACGCCCTCTGGGGCTGGCTGCTGTTCGCGCTGGCGTCCCTTGCCTGCGTGTTGCTCGCCGTGGTCGCGATCGCGCGCCCATCGCCCGTCATCGCCGTCGATCGGTCGGGGCGGGTGTTGGGGCGCATCGAATGGTTGAGTCCGCAGGCGCGCTCGCGGCGCGATCTTCTGGTCGCCGGCATGCGTTTCGTACGCGATTATTTTTGCGTCAACAGCACCACCGTGGTGGCGGACTATGTCCAGGCGCTCGACATGATGAGCGCGTCTTTGCGCCAGGCTACGGTGGCGGCCCTGAGAAAGACCGCTTACATCGCGCGCGTGCGCGCCGCCCACTTTCGTTCGTGGGTCACCTTTCGACACGCGCGCCTGCTCTCGCGTTCCGGCGCGCACGCGCAGCTCCGGTTGTCGGGCGTCATCCATCTCGCGCGCGCATCGGGGGCCGTGCGCCACGTGTCGTTCGCGGTGATCCTGACGGTGACGGTGAGCGCCCGGCGCCCGAACGATACCGCGGGCATCGTGGTGGACGGGATGCGGGGCCTATGAGCGCCTTGCCGCCCCCCCTGGCCCCGCTTGCGCCCCACGCGCGTCACGTTGTGCTCGCGCCTTACACGGCGCTCGGCGCCGTGATCGTTCCCAATCTCGGTTTGCGGCTCCTGTTCCCCAGGCGTGACGCCCGGGAGCTGATGTTTGCGGTCACGAACCCCGTGTTCAAGGTCGTGCGCTTGGGGGCGAGCGGCCTTTTGCTGAGCGTCGTGCGCGGCAGCCATCGCCGCTATTGCGGCAACGTGTTCATAGGACTTGCGCGCGCCGCGGTCTCGTTACTCGTGTGCACGAGTGACAGCGGCCGCCACTATGCGAGCGATATCGTCTTCGCGCCGCCCCGGCCGGTCGTCCGGCACCCCCTCCCGCAACCCAAACGACACCGCTTCTGGCGCCGGGTGGCCGCGGCCGTGGCATTCGGCGGCGCGGGGACGACCATCGACAAGCGCCGGGCGCTCGTGCGCCGAGGCCACCGCCTGGTCCTCCTCGTGCATCGCTTTCTCTACACGCCGCATCACGCCGTTCTGGGTTTCGCGCTCAAGGCGCGCAACCCCCGCAACGCGCGGGTCGTGACGGCGGCCCTTTACAGCGGACGCCCACCCTGGCGCCACCCGGGCGAGCGTCTGAGCTGTGTCCGTGCCCGGCGGGATACGCGCTGCGCGCTCGCCTGCCTGCGCCAAAAGGCCCCGGTCCGGCGCTGGCGTCTGGTGGTGGTCGGGGCCCTCGGGCCCGTGGAGGTGTCATGGTGAGTCTCACGAATCCCGCAACGGCCGTGGTGCACCGCCTGGCCCTTGCCCGCCCGAAATCCCCGTCTCCGTGGCAGCGCATCCTGACGCTCATACCCAAGGCGCCATCCACGGCGAAACGCCCCGCGAAGTCCGCGCCGCGCGGGGTCCCGCAGCGCGCCCGCGGCCTGGCCTTCGTGGTCTACCGGCGCCACGCGGCGCTCGCGGTTGTCGGCGCGCCCGCCGTGCACCTCGGGATTCGCCCTGGCTCCTGGATCGCGGTGGCCTTGCGTCACGGCATCAGCGACGTCGATCCGGCCGAGGTCGTCCTGCATGTCCGGGCCGCCGCGTCGCGGCCGGAGACGGCCTTGCCGGTGGGCGCGAGGCTTTTGGCGCATGTCACGGGGGTCGCGGGCGCGCGGGTCGATCTGACGGTGACGTCCGTGGTGATGCCGGATGGGCGCCGCGCGCGGTTCCGGGCGGTCGCCTTCGATCGGCGTTTTCATCTGGGATTGCCGGGCTTTCGGGAAAACGGCCGGCGCGCGGACGTGGTGATGGCGTTCGGGCGCTCGTTTCTCGCAAGCGCCGATGGCGCGTTGGGCCTGGCCGGCGCGCAGGCCCCGTGGGAGACGCAGGCCCTGACGGGCGGCGGGCAAGGGGCACTCGCGACGCTCGCGCGCTGGCGACTGCGGCACCGGGTCTATGTCCCGGCGCAAAACGCCTACGTCCAGAGCCAATGAGGGCGCGCGCGCCGGTTCTGGTGCTCGCCGCGGCCTGTGTCGTCCCGCTCGCGGCGCGCGCCTGGCAGTTGGCGGGGGGCGGGGGGCTGTGTCTTGGCGATTTGCCAGCGGGCGTCCCGACCGCCCTCGCCCGCGGCTGGCAGGTCGAGCTCGCGCTCGCGCGCAGGACGCAAGTGGGCCGGCGGCTCGTGGCCGCGGTCACGCTTGCGCAGGCGGCGAGCGGCATGCGCCGCCGCGGGCTCATGCAGCGCGCGCGCTTGGTGGCGGCTATGGGCTTATGGGAGTGGCGCATGCCACTCGGCTACGGATGGCGGCCGTGGTGGGGCCTCGGTGCCGGGATCGGCCAGATCCGGGATGACGATCGCGCCTGGATCGATAGCCAAGGCTATGTCGAGGCGAGGGAGCCTGCGACGAGCGCGACGGTGGCGGTCTTCGCGGCCTCGGTCGAGATTCCGTTGACGAAATCCTGGTCGCTGGCCCTGACGGCGACGACCGCGGCCCCGCGCCGCTTCTCTCTTCTGACGATCACAGGCCTCTGGAGGTTTCCATGAAAACACTCAGAACGTTCTGCCTTTGTCTCGGCCTCGCCCTGGCCGGTTGCCGGCTCGGGAATCCGAGCGAGCCCGCCCCTCTACCGGGCGGGGTGATCACGGGCCTTGTCGTCAGCGGAGGGCCCGTCGCCGGGGCCACGGTGCAGGTCTCCGGGCCCGGTGGGCTTTTGGGCCGCACACGCACCGACGCAAGCGGTGCGTTCCGGTTGCCGCTTGCGACGCCGAGCGCGACGCTTACGGTCGTGGTGAGTGGGGGGTCTTACACGGAGCCCACGCACCCGGGCTCCGTGTCCTCGGGGCGTTTGTCTGGAACCTTTGCCTATCACGCCGGCCACACGCTCACAGTCGCGGTCACGCCCATCACGACCGCCGCCTGTGCGCTCGCCCAGGACTTCGTCCGGGAGGGTTATGCCTCCGGGCCCGCCGAGGCCCATGCCAACGATGAGTTCGCTGCCTGGCTCGATTTCGCGCCGGCTACGACCGATCCGGTGCTCCTGGACGCGCTCCCCGCCGGCCAGACTTTCGATGCGAGCCTGCGGTACGGCCTGATTCTCGCGGCCCTTTCGCGCTGGGCGGTGGCATCGGGTAGTACCACGCGCGCACTCACGCGCACCATGGTCGCGGATCTTGCGTTCGACGGGCGACTGAATGGGCAGGGCGCCCAGGGACTGCTCACGCTGGGCTCGCTCACCCTGTCGGCTACGGCCTACGCGGATGCTCTCGCCGATGCCCTGATGTAGGTCGCGGCTGGCGCGCCCGCGGGGACCGCGGCCGCGATCCCCGGTCCCCAGGCGGGGCAGGTGGTGGCCTATGCCCGTCATATCGCAGCCGGCGGGACGCTCCTCGGGGCGATCACCGGATCCTTCGCGAAGAGCCCGCTCGCCCTGACCGTCTCCCCGCTGCCGTCCTGGGTCCATGGTGTCCTGACGGTGTCGGGGAGCGTCAGTGATCCCTTTGCGCTTCCCGACACCGTCACCCTGACGGTTGATGGTCACGCCTACCAGAGCGTATCGACGTCGGGGCCTTTCGCGCTCCCGCTCGATACGACGGTTTTGAGTCAAGGCGAGCATACGCTCACGGTGAGTGCCCGGGACGCCGCGGGCGTCAATGCGAGCGATGAGATGACCGTGGGTGTCGACAATGCGCCGCCGGATGCCTGTCTATCCTTCGTCCAGTTCCTGGGCGCCTCGGTCCTCGTATCCGGACATTGGCAGGACCTCTCGGGGGTCGTGAGCGGGACGCTCGATGGCGCGCCGCTCGAGATCACCGCGACCGGGGTGTGGTATGTGAACATGAATCTCCTCGCCCTGGGCCCCCTCGTGCTGGTGCTGAACGACGCCGCCGGCAATTCGCGCACCTTCTCCTGGGTGGCCAATGAGATGGTCAATCCCGCGCCCTGCTCGGGTTGAGGGCCCGGACCTACGGAGGGGCTCTCGAGAGAGAGCCCACGCCGAGAGGCGGTTCAGGCCGCTTGGAACGGTGTCTCGATCATGGGGTGTCGCCGGCTCCAGGAACATTCCCGGAGCACCGTCCACCGCAACTGCCGCGAAGACCCGAACACCACCGCCTCTTTGGGGAGGCGGTGGGGCCTCGAGCCGCGCGTTCGGCGCCTGGCGCGTTGCGTCCGCGATGCGCCTCCGAGCCCGATTGACGCCCCAAAGACCGTGCGCTAGCTTGATTGCCAGACCGGGCCAGGACGGCCAGGCCACGACCCAGGATGGATACCTATGGAAACACTCGCAATCCCTTTACCCGCCCATCTCCCGGCGGACGTCTGTACGGAAATCGGCAAGCGCGCCTGTTATTGCGATCGCGCGATTCAGGGCTCCCGCTATCGCCCCGAATCCCAATGCCTCGAGCTCGCCCTCGACGACACTCGCCCGAGTGCCGCGGTCGCCGACAAGGTGGCGCAACTCATCACAAAGATGCAGGGCGAGCGCTTGACCGTGACCCCACGGGTCCTGCGGGAGCGCCGGCGCGCGCGCCCGGGCTTCGTCGCGGATGCCTATCAGCAGCTGCAAGAGCGCGGCGACATCTGGCCGTCGGGGGCCGGGGCGGTCGCCCGCGGCGGCGCCTTCATGCGGCTCTTGGCGGATCTGGACGCGGCGCTCGAGCGGCAGGCGGTGACGCGCTTTCAGGCGGCGGTCCACGCCTACAATGCCCTTCTCCCGAGCGCCTGGCTGCAGCGCGCGGGATATTTCGGGTCGTTCTCGCACTCGGTGACCTTCGCCGTGCACTTGCACGAGGATTACGGCGCCCTGGAGGCGTTCGCCGAGCGCCACCGCCACGGTGAGGACGTGACCTTCGCGCGTCTCGAGGACATCGCCCCACCCGAGCACTGCCTATCGCCCGCCGTCTGTTATCACACCTACGGCGCCCTGATGAATAGCCGCCTCCCGGCGGCGCTCGCCGCCTATACGGGTGTGGGACGGTGTTTTCGGTACGAATCGAAAAACCTCACCGGTCTTGACCGACTCTGGGAGTTCTCCCTGCGCGAGATCGTCTGGCTGGGGGAGCGCGCGCAGGTGTTGGCCGCGCGCGAGCGCGCCCTCGATCTCGCCTGGTGGTGGGTCGAGGCCCTGGATTTGTCGGCGCGCCTGGAAACGGCGTGTGACCCGTTTTTCGCCGGGGATTTCCCCGCGCTGCGGTTTTTTCAGCTCGCCAATGATTTGAAATACGAACTCAAGGTGGACGTGGCCCCCGAGACCGCCATCGCCTGCGCCTCGTTCAATTATCACGAGCGGTTTTTCGGCAGCCGCTTTGCGATCCACGCCAGTGGCGGGGAACCCGCCCACTCGGGGTGCGCGGCCTTCGGTCTCGAGCGCCTGCTCTACGCCTGTTGCTGCCAGCATGGGCTCAAACGGGCCGAGGACCTCGTGGGGCGGGCGCTGCGCGATCTCGTGACGGCGGCTTGAAGCGGGGGTGTCGATGCACGGATGTCAGCCGGCGCGTGCGCGCCAAGGGCGGGCGATCATGGCCGAGGTTCGCGGGGTCGAGTCCTTCACGGAGGTGGTGAACCCGGATCTGATGGACGTGAGCGCGCTCATGCGCGCCAATTGGCTCCCGCCCTGCTGGCTGTACGATCCGGAGATCGTGGCCATGCGCATCGCGCGCCCGACCGCGGACCCCGAGCTCGTGACGGGATTGCGGGCAGGCGACGGGCGCCTGGCCACCTACCTCGCCTTCCTGCCCGTGTCGTTGCGCGTGGGTGAGTTGCATGCGCGCGGGGTCTTTGCCAGCTTTCTGACGGCGTCCCGGGACTTTCGCCGCCAGCGCCTGAGTGACCGTCAGCAGCTCCTCGCGATCGATAAGGCGCAGGCCCGGGCTTACGATTATTACGTGGCGGTCACGATCGCCGGCACGCCCGCGAACCAGGTCGTGGCGCGCGCCTTCGCGGCCCGCGGGCTGCCTGTGCGGGCGGTGACGAACTTCCACTACCTGGTGGCCCAGGCCCCGGCCCTAAGGGCGCGCGTGGGCGGGCCGCAACGGATCATTCGCGAATACGACCCGCGGGATGAGGCCCGCGCCTGGGCCCTGTTGAACGCCGCCGGTGACCGCGCCGAGCTCGCGCAGGAGATCGCGCGCGCCGACGTCGACTTTCTGCTGCGCACGCGCGCGCGCGTCGCGACCTACTGTTATGAGGGTAACGAGGGCATCGAGGCGTTGTTGCACGTCTCGTTCATCCCGGTCGTGCGCGCAGGCGAGGTCGCGGTCAATGCGTATATCGAGATCGCGGCCTTCGGCGCGCTCTCGCCGCCTCAGCGCGAGGGCTTCGTGGCCGGCGTGCTCGCCGCGGTCTTGCGCGATCATGACGTGGAGGCGGTGTGGGTGCCCGATACCGGCTCCATGGATATCGGGCCCTTCCGGCGTCTCGGCCTGCGCATGGCCCCCCGGAAGTTCCGCCTGCTGTTGGCGCCCTTGCGTTCGGGGCTTGCGCTGCCGCCGGCCATCGGCTCGTTCTTTTTGGAGCTCTTCTGATGCATGTCCCGCTATCGCGCCGGGGGATACGGGCGGGCCTCAGGGCCCTGGGGGTGATCCTGGCGCTCCCCTTTATCCTGATCGCGAAATGCGAACCACGCGATCGCCCACGCGACACGGTCTTTGTCCTGGGCGGCCAGAGCCTGGCTCTCGTCCCGGGGGTCATCGGCAACGCGGCGCGCGCGGCCTACTACCGCCACACCCTGGCGCGGTTCGCGCCGGACGCCGCGGTGCATTTCGGGAGTTATTTTTCCAAGCGCGGCGCGCGCGTCGCCGAGGGCAGCGGCATCGGCGCCTACTGCGTGATCGGTCTTGCCGACATCGGTCCCGGGGTGCGGATCGCAAGCCGCGTGTCGATCACCTCGGGCCTCCACCACCACGGCGATGCCGGCGGCGTCGGCGGCCCGGACCGTATCGAGCGGGTGACCATCGGGGCCCAAAGCTGGATCGGGGAGGGCGCCCTTATCGGCGCCGACGTGGGCGCGCGCTGCGTCGTCGGCATGGGGGCCGTAGTCATCGTGCCGGTCCCGGACGATGCGACGGTGCTCGGCAATCCCGCGCGCCAGATCCCGGCGGCGCACAAGCGGGTGTCGGCTTAAGCCGGCTCCGGGAGCGTCAGCACGCCCTTCATGGTATCGAGTGCCTTCTTTTCGATCTGGCGGATGCGTTCCGCCGACACCCCGTATTCCGTGGCCAGCTCATGCAGGGTCGGCTTGTCCGCCGCAAGCCACCGGCGCCGAATGATATCGCGGCTGCGGTCGTCGAGCGACACCAGGGCGTTCTGCAACCGGTCTTGCTGGACGGCCTCGGCATCGGCGCGCGCGAGAAGGGTCTCGGGGTCGTAACGCAGATCCTGCAGGAAGCCCGCCGGCGAGGCGTGGAATTCCTCATCGTCAGCGTCGTCATGGCTGTCGAATGGGACATCGACGCTGGCCATGCGGGACTCCATCTCTTTGACGGTCCCCTCGGGCACGTCGAGGTCGGCGGCGAGTCCAGCGATTTCCGACTCGTTCATCCACCCGATGCGCGCGCGCGACTGCCGCAGGTTAAAGAACAGCTTGCGTTGCGCCTTGGTGGTCGCGACCTTCACGATGCGCCAGTTCCGGAGGATGTAGTCGTAGATCTCGGCGCGGATCCAATGGATGGCGAACGACACCAGCCGCACGCCGTGGCTCGGGTCGAAGTGCTTGACGGCCTTCATAAGGCCGATATTTCCTTCCTGGATGAGGTCCGCCTGGGGCAGGCCGTAACCGGTAAAGGCGCGCGCGACCCGCACCACATAGCGCAGGTGCGAGACCACGAGTCTGCGCGCCGCGTCCAGGTTGTCGTGCTCGCGGTACTCGACGGCCAGCGCCCGTTCCTGCTCGGCGTTCAGTACGGGGGCCTCGTGGGCCAGCCGGAGGTAACCGGCAAGCCCCCCCTCCGCGCGCAGGTTCGTAGCGATAGCCAGAGTCTGTGTGGTCATGAATTACCCCCTTCGACTGTCCATATCGGCGATGCGATTTTAGCATTCTCTGGCTGAGAGTGCTAATTTTTCGGAAAGTTCCCCGGGCTGCTTCAGGCGCGGCCGCGGGCGAGCCTGCGGCCGACGGCCAAGCGCGCCCCGAGCCACCCGAGCGCCGCGCACAGGAGCACGAGACGCAGGGCGCTGCCGCCACCAAGCCCCACAAGCCCGTAATGGCTCGCGTACAGGGTGTCGAGCCTTTGGACCGGCCCCGACAGCACGGCCAGACCGAGCGTGATGAGCGCCCAGGCGCACAGCGCCCCGAAGGCGCCGATGAGGGCGCCCGTGTACAGGAAGGGCCGGCGTATGAAGGCGTCGGTCCCCCCGACAAGGCGTATGACCTCAATTTCGTCCGCTCGGTTCGCGACCGCGACCCGCGTGGTGTTGCCGAGGATCAAGACGAGCGCCAATCCGAGCAGGACCGCGAGGATCATGACCAGGCGCCGACCGAGCCGTAAGGTCGCGTTCAGGCGCTCGAGCCACAGGCGGTTGGACTGCACGTGCCCGACATCCGGCAGCCGCCGTAGAGTGGCCGCGAGCGTGTGCAAGCGCGCAGGGCTTGCGCCGCGCAGGCTCACGGTGACGACCCCGGGCAAGGGGTTATGGCGCAAGACCGTGAGGACCTTCCCGAACCCCGAGCGCCGCTCGAACTCCGCCAAGCCCTTTTGCGGGGAGGTGTAGCGGACCGCGCGCACCCCCGGCAGGCGGCGGATGGCCGCGAGCGCGCGCGCATCGCTGCGGCCCCGGTGGAGGTAGACCGTGAGCCCGTCGCCGCGGTGCCAGCCGTGGCTCAAGCGCTCGAGATTGTGGAGCCCCACGTACAGCCCCGTCGGCAGGGCGATGGTGACGCCGATCATGAGGATGGTAGCGGCGGTCGCGGCCGGGTGGCGCGCGAACTGACCGAGAGTCGCCACGAGGACCTGGGCGTGACGCGCGAGGTAGCCCTTCATGCCGCCGTCACCAGATGGCCCGCGCCGAGCTCGATCACGCGCTTTTGGCAGCGCGCGATATGGCGCCAGTCGTGGGTGGCGATGAGGACCGTCACCCCGTGATCGTTGAAGTCCCGAAACAGATCGATGATCTCATCGGACATCGCGGCGTCGAGGTTGCCGGTCGGTTCGTCCGCGATCAGGAGCGATGGGCGATGGGCGATGGCGCGGGCAATGCCGACGCGCTGCTGCTCGCCCCCGGACAGCATCAGCGGGTGGCTGCGCGCGCGCGCGAGCAAGCCGACCTTGTCGAGCGCGGCCTGGACCCGCTTGCGGATCTCGTCTCCGGTGACGCCGGCCACGACCAGCGGCAGGGCGACGTTGTCGAACACGGTGCGGTCGTTCAGGAGTTTGTTGTCCTGGAACACGACACCGATCTGGCGGCGGAACCGGGGCGTGCGCCGCGGGGGGAGCCGCCCGAGGTTGTGATTGTTGACGATGATCTGGCCGCGGGTCGGGCGCTCGATCAGGCTGATGAGCTTGAGCAAGGTGCTCTTGCCGGCGCCCGAGTGCCCGGTGAGGAAGGCCATTTCCCCGGCTTCGAGCATGAAGCTCACGTCGCTCAGGGCCTCGTTGCCGCCCGGGTAGCGCTTGAAGACGTGCTGGCACTCGATCACGCGGCCTCCTCGTCCGCCGGCAGGAGCGCCTCGACGAACGCCCGCGCCTCGAACGGCCGCAAATCGTCGGCGGCCTCGCCCAGGCCCACGAAATAGATCGGCAGCCCGTAGCGTTGCGCGAGCGCGAACACGACCCCGCCCTTGGCCGTCCCGTCGAGCTTGGTGACGCACAAGCCCGTCACCCCGATCGCCTTGTGGAAATGCTCGAGCTGCGCGAGCGCGTTCTGGCCGATACCGGCGTCCAGCACCAGGATCACCTCGTGGGGGCTTTCGGGGTCGATGCGCGCGAGCACGCGCTTGATCTTCGCGAGCTCGTCCATGAGGCCCGTCTGGGTGTGGAGGCGCCCGGCGCTGTCGATCAGGAGCGTATCCACGGAGCGTGCGCGCGCCGCGGCCAGCGCGTCGTGGGCAACCGCGGCGGCGTCCGCGCCGCGCGGCTGGCTGATGATCTCGGCGCCGGTGCGCTCGGCCCAGGCCGCGAGTTGCTCGATGGCCGCGGCCCGAAAGGTGTCGGCGGCCGCGACCATGACCCGTTGGCCCTCGCCGTGAAGGCGCGCGCACAGCTTGCCGACGGTCGTGGTCTTGCCGGCCCCGTTCACCCCGACCAGGAGCACGACCTCGGGGCTGTGGGCCTTGGGCCACGGGCGCTCGGCGGGGCGCACGATCTCGTAGAGGATCTGTTTCAGCGTGGTATAGACCGCGGGCGCGTCCGATAAGCCGTGGCGGGATATGCGTTTTTGGATTTCGGACATGACCGATTCCGTCGTGCCCACCCCGAGATCGGCGGCGATCAGGGCCGTTTCGAGCTCCTCCAGGAGGGAGGCGTCGAGCGGGCGCCGCCGTCGCAAGAGCTTCCCCACGTTTTGGCCGAAGGCCTGGCGCGTGCCCGCCAAGCGCTCGCTGAAACGCGCGAAGACCCCCGGCTTGTCGCTTGGTTTTTCGCCCTCTGACTTTCGAAAGAGCGCCATTCCGCCCTAACCGGTCTTACGGGTCAGGGCCAGGTACTTTTCGTACAGGGCCTCTTTGCTCTCCACGCGATCCGGGTTCTTCGGGATGCAGTCGACCGGGCAGACCTCGACGCATTGCGGGGTATCGTAGTGGCCGACGCACTCGGTGCACGAATTCGGGTCGATTTGATAGATTGCCTCACCCGGTGAAATCGCCCCGTTGGGGCATTCGGGTTCGCAAACGTCGCAGTTGATGCAATCGTCGGTGATCATCAAGGCCATAGCGTTCGCCCTCCTGGCGCCAGTCTATCAGAAAGACGCGCGACGCGCGCCTTGACCGCGGTCAGGTCGCGCATAGCGCCTCGTGAAGCGCCGCCTTCACGGCCGGGTGCACGAACGGCGTGACATCCCCGCCGAGGGCCGCGATTTCCTTGACGAGGCTCGCCGACAGATAGCTGTCGCGCTCCGAGGCGGTCAGGAAGACGGTCTCGACCGCCGGGTCCAGGCGCTTGTTCATGCCCGCCATCTGGAATTCGTACTCGAAATCCGACAGCGCCCGCAACCCGCGCACGATCACCTGGGCCCGCTCTTGGTGGACAAAGTCCATGAGCAGGGTGCGGAAGCCCACGACCTTGGCGCCGGGGACGTCCGAGAGGACCTCGGTGCTGAGCGCGATGCGCTGGGCGAGCGGCAGCAACGGGGCCTTGCGCGCGTTCTCGGCGACCGCGACGATGACTTGGGTAAAGAGCCCGCAGGCGCGCCGTACGATATCGTGGTGGCCGTTCGTGAATGGGTCGAAGGTGCCGGGATAGACGGCGATGGTCATGGGAGGTCCTCGATGGGCTCGGCGAGCCCGAACGCGACAGCGCCTGCCCGCGCGCTTTTGTGCCAGCGCAACGTGGGCGGCAGGTCGGGCCGGGCGGGGCCTTGGGTTTCCAGGTAAAACCACCCGCCGGGCGCGAGGATGCCGTGCCCCAGGGCCCCGGTCAAGGCCTCGAGGACGAGATCGCTGGCATAGGGCGGGTCCAGGAAGATGATATCGAAGGCGGCGCGCGGCAGCGTCGCCAGGACCTCGAGGGCCTCGCCTTGCACGATGTCGGCCCCGCTGGCCGCGAGCGTGCGGGCGCTGGCGGTCAGGACGGCGGCCGCCCGGGGGTCGCGCTCGACAAAGGTCGTAGCAGCGGCGCCGCGCGACAGGGCCTCGAAGCCGAGTGCGCCCGAGCCCGCGAAGAGATCCAGACAGCGCGCGCCGGACAGGCGCGGCGCGAGCCAGTTGAAAAGCGTTTCGCGCACCCGATCGGGGCTCGGCCTAAGCCCCGGCAGCGCCGGCACGGGCAGGAGGCGGCGGCGCCAGACGCCGCCGATGATGCGCACCTGCCCGGACCCCTTATCCCGGCCCGGCATAGTCCTTGCCTTCGAGGGCGACCGCGTGGGCGCGCGCGAGCAGGCGCGCCGCGAGCCCCTGGTACACGGGTTCGCGGCACATGAGGCGCGAGGCGAGGCTCGCGATGAAGGCCGCGGCCATGAGCGGGAACAGCATGGTGTTGTTGGCGGTCATTTCCATGACGATCACGAACGCCGTGATCGGGGTCTGCACGACCCCGCTCAGGTAGCTCACCATGCCGAGAATGACCGCCGCCTGGAGCGGCGTGTGCGGAAAGAGCCGCCCGAGGTCGGCCCCGAGGCCCGCGCCGGTCGCGAGCGCGGGCGCGAACAACCCGCCGGGGATGCCGCTCAAGTAGGACACGAGATTGGCGCACCATTTGGCGATCGGAAACGCGAGCGGGAGGTGGGCCGTGCCCAGGACCAGGGCGCGCGCCTGGGGATAGCCGGTGCCGAACGTCGCGCCGTGGGAGAGGATGCCGATGCCCGCCAAAAGGAGGCCCGCGCCCGCGGCCAGCCGGTAGGGAATACGCGCGAGGTGTGGTCCCAGGCGCGCGCTCGCGTCCAGCAGCAGCCGGCTGAAGGTGCCCCCGGCGAGCCCGCCGACGAGGCCCGTGAGGGGCACCAACAGCCAGCCGCTCACGGGCAAGGCGGCGTGGGTGACGCCGAAGTAGGTGTAGTTCCCTTCGATCGCGATCGCCGTGAGGCCCGCGATCAGGATGGTGATGATGATCGTGCCGCTTGCGTGTTCATCGAACCCGCGCGCCAGCTCCTCGATCGCGAACATGATGCCGGCGACCGGGGTATTGAAGGCCGCGGCGATGCCGGCGGCGCCGCCCGCGAGGATCAGGGCGCGCTCGAGTTGCGGGCGTTTGATACCGGCGAGGTGTCCGGCGGCGGCGGTGAAGGAGGCGCCGACGTGCACGGTCGGCCCCTCACGGCCGATCGAGGCTCCGGCGAAGAGCCCGAGCGTTGTGAGCAGGATCTTGCCGACGGCGATGCGCACCGACAAGAGGTGCGAGGGCGGACCTTTGGTGCGCCGGCTCAAGGCCGCGATGACCTGCGGGATGCCGCTCCCCTGCGAGCCCGGAAAGACCCGGCGTGTGAGCCACAGCGACAGCATCAGGCCCGCCGGGGTCACCAAAAACGGCGCCCACGGCCAGTGCCGGTAGAGTTCGGCGAAGCTTGCGTTCGCGAGGTTGCCGAGTTCCGTGAGCAAGGCGGCCGACAGGCCGACGAGCACCGCACCGCCCCAGAACACCAGGCGCAAGGTCCAATGGCGGCGCCCGAAGAGGACGCGAAACCGGCGCCAGGGGCGCCGCCAGGGGACGCGCGGGCCTGCGGGCGCCCCCATCCGCTACGGGGTCTCTTTCAAGGCCGAACGAATGCCGCGGAAGGCCGCGTGCGCCGCCTTGTGCTGCTCGCCGATTTCCTCGAGGACCTGTTTCAGTTCCGCCATGCGCGCCTCCAGGGTATCGCTCGCCTGGTGGATGCGCTTGATGCTCTCGAGCCGCCGCCGCAGCTGCGCCTGATGCTCGCGCACCTGCGATTCCATGGGGGCCATCATGTCCTTCAACCAGTCGTCGGCGTCGCGATTCGCGCTCACGTAGATCGCCCGCACCTTGCTGACCGCGGACTCGAAGAATCCCCGCACGACCGCCTTTTGCTCGGTCATGAGCAGCGACAGCCCCTTCATGAATTGCTCGTGTTTCCCCTGCAGGCGCTTCAGTTCCCGCTGATAGCGCATGACCGAGAACGTGGTCGGCTTGATGTTGGGCAGGCCGTGCTCGTCCTGGAACTTTTGGTACACCCCGTCCATCAGGGCCTTGATCTGCTGCGCGTCGTGCGTCAGGTGGTCCATGTGCTCGTTGGCGTACGCGAAAAAGGCCTGCATCGCCGCCTTGAGGCCGGCGGTCGTGAGGCTCGTCTCCATGCTTTTCTTGGTCTCGGCGATCACGCTGTCCAAGCGCCGCAGGCTGATGCGCGTATAAAGGTCGGAGCTTTGCTGCGAGAAGATCGTGCGCGTGGCATGAAAGCGCTGCAGGCTTTTGTCGAATTCGGTCTTGTCGGCGCGGACCTTGTCCATCATGTGTTCGATGACGTCCATGTTCTTGCCGTTCAGCCCGCTCAGTTCGCCCCAATGTTCGCGCAGCCCGTGCAGGCGTTGCGCGATCAGGCGCTCGACCGAGGTCTCGATCTCGTTGAACTCGGCGGCGAGGGTCGCTGCGACCAGCCCGCCTTTGCTCGGCAGCAATTCCTCGGCCAGCGCCTTTTCGAGAAAACCGATGCCGCTTCTCTTTTCGAGGGCACCATCGCCGCGGACCTTGGCGGCGAGCGCCTTTTGCGCCGAGACCGGGTAGATGCGCTCCTCCGGGACCTCCAGATAGCGCGACGTCTCGCGAACCTGGCGGGCGATCTCATGGGCGATATCGACCTCGTTTTTGAGTTCGTCCCAGAGCCCGTCGACCTTGTTCAGGACCACGAGCCGACCCTTGCGGCTGCCGGCGATATGGTCGCGCCATACGGAGATCTCCGATTGCGTGACACCGGTGTCGGCGGCGAGCACGAACAACACGGCATGCGCGTTCGGCAGGGTGTTGAGCGTCAGTTCCGGTTCCGCCCCGAGCGCGTTCAGGCCCGGGGTGTCGAGGATCACCAGGCCGTCTTTTAACAACGGATGCGGAAAATTGATCAAGGCGTAGCGCCACTTCGGGATCTCCACGCGTCCATCCTGCGCGTCCACCGTGGCCCCGGGCTGCGTCGGGTCGCTCGTCACGCTCAACCCGAGGGCCCGCGCGCGCGCGGGCTCCACGGTCTCGGTCTCGGCGATGTGGCGCAAGGCCTCGGCCATGGCATTCGGGTCCTTGGGGTCGAGCGGGATCGTCACCCACTCCTCGGGGAAGCCCTTGAAGTCGGCGACCGTGCCCCCCTCCTCGCGCGAGGCGATGGGCAAAAGCCGCAGGGACGGCGGGAGGTCCGGCTCGTAGAGGATCTCGGTCGGGCACATGGTCGTGCGCCCGGCGCTCGAGGGGAGGATGCGCTGGCCGTGGGTCCCGAAAAAGATGGCGTTGATGAGCTCCGATTTGCCGCGCGAGAATTCGGCGACGAACGCAAGATACAGCTTATCGTCGCGCAGCGCCGCGAGCATGCGCTCGAGATGCGCGTCGCCTTGCGGTTGGGCGAGGCCCTGCTCGGCAAGCCAGCTGCGCAGGCCGCGCAGGGCCTCCGTGAGGCGTGAACGCCACAGGCTGTAGGCCTCGAAGCGGGCTTCGATCGCGGTACGGCTCATGTCAGGGTCCCCCCGGAGGACAGTCCGGTCCTTCAGTATAGCCAAACGGCGGCTAACGTTGGCAGCGGGGACAATAGTAGGCGCTCCGGCCCCCGAGGGATACCCCCACCACCGGGGTTCGGCAGGACTGGCAGGGGGCGCCCGCGCGCCCGTAGACGCGCAACGCCTGCTGGAAGTAGCCCGGACGCCCGTCGCTCCCGGAGAAATCCTTCAAGGTCGTGCCGCCTTGGGCGATCGCCTCGGTCAGGACGGTCACGATCGCGCGGCTCAAGGCCTCGTACCGGGGGCGGGCCACGCGCCCGGCGGCGCGGCGCGGGTCGATGCCGGCCTTGAACAGCGACTCGTTGGCGTAGATATTGCCGATGCCGGCGACCACCCGGGTGTTCATCAGGAAATCGCGGATCGCGACGCGCCGGCCCCGGGCGCGCTCGTGGAGATAGGCGCCGTCGAAACCGGCCTCCAGGGGCTCCGGGCCTAAGTGGGCGAGGAGCGGGTGGCGCGCGGCCCGCGGGGTATAGAGGAGGGCGCCGAAGCGCCGCGGATCGCGCAGGCGCACGCCCTGTCCGTTGGCGAGGACCAGATCGAAGGCGTCCCACGGGCCGGGCGCGAGGCCCGCGTCCACGACCCGCAGGCTGCCCGACATGCCGAGATGGAGGATGAGCGTGCCGCGATCGCAATCCGCGAGCAGGTATTTCCCACGGCGCCTGAGGTCGTGGATCACGCGTCCCGGCAGGATCCGGCTCAGGACCGGCGGGATCGGCCAGCGCAGCCGGGGGTCGTAGACCACGAGCGCCGCGATGCGCGCCCCGCGCACGAGCGGCAGCAATCCGCGGCGCGTGGTTTCGACCTCAGGAAGTTCGGGCACGCATCAGGGACAGCAGGCGCTCCCCGGTCTCCGCGGGAAAATGGTAGACAAGGCCGTTGTCGTCGCGCACCAGCGCCAATTCCGGGCGCCTCTCCAGAATCCCGAGCGTCAGCGAACGCACCGGTCCCTTGTGGTTGCCGCGCACGCGGTAGCGGATGAGGATGTGCGCCTGCACCGGTTCCCCGTGATAGCGGTCGACGGACAAGGCCCGCGCGTAGCGCCACTCGTCGACGAAGGTGGTGATGCGGTCGTTGGACGTGTGCTGCGGCAGCGGTCGCGCGCGCCAGATCCCGTGTTGGCGCGCGACGGTGAGCCCCGGGAGGGCGAAGGCGATCGGGCGCACGCGCTTGCCGAAGAGCCGGGTGCTGAGAAAGCTGTCGACCGTGAGTCTTCGCGGGTGAATGGTATCGGCCGCGACCAAGGCGACCATGTGTCCGATCAGGAGGTAGCGGAGGTTGCCGAAGGGCTGGCGGCGGCCCACCAGCACGCGCGTGCCGTTGACGCTGAGGCGCGCTTGCGCCGGCGCGAGCCCGAACGCCCCGAGGGCCGCGGGTGCCGGGAATCGATCGTGGACGTGCGCGCGCACGAGGTCCGTGAGGCTCTCGACACGGAATCGGTCCGCGCGCGCGGCGAACGGGCGTTTCAGGACCCAGTGCGATCCGCGGCGCACGATGAGCATGGAGCGGTGGTGCGCGCGCGCGAGCGTGATGCGCGTGATCTGTCCCGCGTGGATCGCGAGCAGGCGCCTGGGGGCCGCGCGGTGAGGGCGTTTGTCGCTGTGCTCCAGGATCATGACGAGCGCCACGGCCATAACGGCCAGGGCCGCGTTCAGCCACCCGCGCCGTGTCAGGCTCACAGCCGCCGCCTGCGCCACCAGGTGGCGATGCCCAGACCCGCGAACGCGAGCGGCAGGATCACCAGGAAACCGAAGGTGATCACGTCCTCCTCGGGGGCCGTCAGGATGAGGGTGAGGTCGGGCGAGGGGCGGTTCGGGACGTTGATGAACGCGTCGTCATGCGTAAGCCAGTTGGCGGCGTTCATGGCGAGCGTCATGTTGCCGCCTTCCCCGAGGTAGGCGTTGGAGACGAAGTCGCTGTCGCCGATCGCCACGATCCGCTGCCGCGACGACGGCCGTACGGGGCGCGTCAATGCGACCCCGAGCGTCAAGGCGCCGGTCTTCGTGCCGGGCTTCGGTCGGATGAGGCCCTTGAGCGGGCGGTGTTGAACCCAGGCGCCGCTGTCCGTTTGGAGAATGGGCGTTGCCTTCACCCCGTTCACGGGCTTCAGGGTGAGGGCCGCGGCGCTCGGGAACACGGTCACGAGGTGCATGCCGCGCACGAGGTCCTGGTTCGGATAATGGGTGACGGCGATGAACCCCGGGCTCTCGCCGGTCAGGAGGCTCGACGTCGGGTCGACCGCGAAGCCCGTGCGCACGCCGATGCCGAACGGCCGCATGAGGGCGCCAAGGCCATCGGTGTGGCCGGGCTCGAAGAGCCACAGGAGGCTGCCGCCGGAGGCGAGATACCGAACCAGCATCTTGCGCTCGCCCGCCAGGAACGGCGCGCGCGGATCGGCGATCACGAGCACCCCCGCGGCGGGCGTGAGCGCGTGTCCCGAGGCGATGTCGAAGGTCGTGACCCGGAGGCCGCGGGCGCGCAACTGGTGCGCCCAGGAGGACAGACCCAAGGGACCGGCGTTCGTGATGCCGCGCTCGCCGTTGCCGGTCAGGAAGGTGATGCGTTGCAGGCCGGTCCGCTCGAGGCGCGCGAGTTGATTGGTGATGCCGATCTCGGTCGGGCTCAAAACCAGGGCCGCGCGCTTGCCGTAATGAATCTGCAGTTCGCCGTTGAAGGTGATGCCGACGCGCCGCACGCGCGCCGGGTGTTTGTTCGGGTTCACGAAGGTCAAACGGATGCGCGGGTCCACGCGCCGGTATTTGGCGATCAGGGCGCGGATCGCGCGCTGTTTGGCGCCCCCGTGCACGAAGGCGTCGACGCGGACAGGTCCCCGCAAGGCCTTGACGATCGCGACCGAGGGCGCGCTGAGGCTGTTGCGACCGTTCGCGGTCCAGTCGGCGGTGTAGCGGTAGCGCTCGCCGATCGCGACCACGAGCGTTGCGATGGCAAGCCAGAGGAGCACGAAGGCCCCTTGGCTGCCCCAGGTGAGGATCCGCGAGCGCACTATCACGCCCCCACCCGCTCACTCTCGAGTTTGCGCACGGCGAACAAGAGGCAGGTGAGCGTCAACACGAGGTAGTACACGACGTTAGCGGTGCTGAAGAGACCGCGCAGGAACGGCTCGTAATGATCGACGATCGACAGCGTCGCGACGATCCGCCGGCCGAGCCCGTGGCCGCTGTTCGCATAGCCGAGGATCCACAACAGGAACAGGATCCCGAAGGTCCCCATGACGGCGACCGCCGGGTATTGCGTGAGCGTCGATACGAAAAGCCCCACGGCCGCGAGCGCCGCGGCCAGCAACACGAGCCCCAGAAGCCCGCACGCGAGCATGCCGAAGTCCAGGTGCCCGCCGATCAGAAGCGCAAGCGGCATCGCGAGCGCGAGCGCCGTGATCACGAGAAAAAACCCGAGCACGCCGAGATATTTGCCGAGCACGATGTCGCGCATGCTGATGGGCGCCGAAAAGAGCAGGGGCAGGGTCTTGTTGTGGCGTTCGTCGGCCACCAGCCGCATGGTCGCAAGCGGGGCGATGATCAGCAACAGCAGGACCCCGACGTTGCCGAGCAGAGGGGCCGCCACCAGGGTCGTGAGCCCCGGCGGATTGGGCAGCGTCGGCAGGCGGGATTCGACCATCAGAAAAAGATTGACGTGCGCGAGAAACAGGCGCGCGAGGATGAGTTGCGTGACCGCGAGGATCACGAACGCGAGCGGCGACAAAAAGAGGCTGCGAAATTCCCGCCAGGCGATTGTGCGAATCATGGGTTTGCCGATTGTTCGCCGGTCAATTCGACGAAGAGGTTTTCGAGAGACGAGGTTTCGGGGGTCACTTCACGCAGGCCCCAATCCTCGGTCATGGACAATCGCATGAGCGCCTCCGTCGGGTCCTGGTCCGGGTCATGAAAGAGCCGCAGGCGGTGATCGCCCATACTTGTGACCGATTGCACGCCCGCGAGTTCCGCGATGCGCGCCGTGTCGGGGGCGCGATGGAAGGCCACCATCAGGACCCGCGACTGCGAGCGGCGCTCCAGATCGCCGATGGTCTCGCTCAGGATGAGCCGTCCCTTGTGAATGATCTGGACGCGATCGCAACTCGCCTGGACCTCGGGCAGGATGTGGGTCGACAGGATCACCGCGTGTTCGCGGCCGAGGTCCCGGATGAGGCGGCGCACCTCGCGGATCTGGATCGGATCGAGGCCGATGGTCGGCTCATCCAGGATCACCACCGGCGGTTCGTGGAGGATCGCCTGGGCGAGCCCCACGCGCTGCTGGTATCCCTTCGACAGGTTCGCGGTCAGGCGTTTGCCGACCTCACTGAGCCCGCAGCGCGCCTTGGCGCGCTCGCGCAAACGCGTCCGGTCGGGGCGCGGGACGCGGTGCAGCGCCGCGCAGTAATCGAGGTATTCGTCGACCGTGAGCTCCCGGTACAAAGGCGGGATCTCGGGCAGGTACCCGAGGGCGGCCTTCGCGCGCTTCGGCTCGCTCATCATGTCGTGGCCGCCGATCAGGACCCGACCGGAGGTCGGCGCCAGGTTCCCGCTCAGCATCTGCATGGTCGTGGTCTTGCCCGCCCCGTTCGGCCCGAGAAACCCGAGGACCTCGCCGCGACGGATCACGAAGCTCACGTCGCTTACCGCCGGGACCCGTCCGTAGACGCGTGTCAGGCCCACCGCCTCGACCAGCACCTCGGGCCTGTGTCCTGCGTCTCTTTCGGTGCCGTTGTCCATGCCCGGCATTAAAGGGAAGGCTCTGCGGTTTGTCAACGCGGCCCCATGTGTCGGCCGCCGGCCTTTCCCGGGGCGGCGGTTTTAGCGACAATGGCCGCTACCGACCGTCCTGGGATACCCATCGTGAAAGTGCGCATTGAGCCAAGCGGCCACGAGTTCGAAGCCGCTCCGCAAGAGACCATACTCGAGGCCGCGCTACGCGAAGGCTTCCATCTTCCCTACAGTTGTCGCAACGGCGCCTGCGGCACCTGCAAAGGACGGGTGGTGTCGGGCGAGGTGACGCAACGCGATTACGAGCCCAAGGCCTTGAGCGCGCAAGAGCGCGCCGCGGGACAGGCGCTCTTTTGTCGCGCCGTGCCGCAAGGCCCGGTGGTGATCGAGGCGCGCGAGATCGGCATCGCCAAGGATATCATCATCAAGACGCTGCCGTGCCGGGTCGCGCGGCTCGAGAAACTCGCGCCCGATGTGATGCGTCTTCTGTTGAAGTTGCCGCAGAACGAACGCCTCCAGTATCTCGCCGGGCAGTACATCGACATCCTTTTGAAGGACGGGCGGCGGCGCGGCTTCTCGCTCGCCAACGCCCCGAGCCAGGACGCGTTGCTGGAGCTGCATGTCCGGCACGTCCCGGGCGGGATGTTTTCGGGGCATGTGTTCACGGCGATGCAGGAACGCGCCCTGTTGCGCTTCGAGGGGCCGCTCGGGACGTTCTTCGTGCGCGAGGAGCGCGATGGGCCGATCATTCTCATGGCCGGAGGCACGGGATTCGCGCCCATGAAGGCGATTCTCGAGCAGTTGTTCCACGCCCAAAGCCGCCGTTCGGTGCACCTCTACTGGGGGGCGCGGGCGCGCGTCGACCTCTATCTGCACGAGCTGGTCGAGGACTGGGCGCGCACGCACGATACCTTCCGCTACACGCCGGTCTTGTCCGAGCCGCGACCCGAGGACGAGTGGCGCGGGCGCGTGGGCTACGTGCACGCGGCCGTGGCCGCGGATCACCCGGATCTCTCGGGCTACGAGGTCTACGCGAGCGGGCCGCCGCAGATGATCGAGGCGGCGCGCGCGGTCTTTCCGGGCCACGGCCTGGGCGCGGACGCCTTTTTCTCGGATGCCTTCGATTACGCGCGGGACCCGCTCTAGCCATGGGCGCGCACGATCCGCATCACACGCACGGGGGCGAAGGACGCGGCCTGTGGGTCTCGCTGGGGCTCACGCTCACGTTCGCCCTGATCGAGGCCGCGACCGGCGTGTGGGCGCACTCGCTTGCGCTTTTGAGCGACGCGGGCCATATGTTTTCCGACACGCTCGCGCTCGCCTTGTCGGTCTTTGCCGCCTGGCTCGCGCGCCGTCCGCCGTCGTCGCGCCATTCCTACGGATTCGCGCGCAGCGAGATCATCGTCGCGTTCGTGAACGGGCTCATCCTGTTCGCGGTCGTCATCGCCATCGTGGTCGCGGCCATCGAGCGCCTGCAGCGGCCGCAAGCGGTGAACGGCGCCGCGGTCATGGGCGTCGCCGCGCTCGGGATGATCCTGAACGGCGGTGTCGTCTACGCGCTGAGCCAGGAGAAGCGCACGCTCAATACCAAAAGCGCGATCCTCCACGTACTCGGCGATCTCCTGGGATCCGCCGCCGCGCTCGTCGCCGGCGCCGTGGTCTTTTTCACGGGCTGGCTGCCCATCGATCCGATCCTGTCTCTGGTCATATCCGGGCTCATTCTCTATTCGACGGTGCGACTCTTGCGCGAGACCCTGAA
>DAHWKH010000098.1 GCA_027343725.1 Acidiferrobacteraceae bacterium | reverse complement strand
GCCGACCAGGTGGGCGGCGGCCGCCCACCGCCCTTCGGCCGGTGTTTCGAACAGGATCTCGGAGGTCGCGGGCCCGCTCAACCAGGCGTTGTCCGCCATCTCCTGTTCCAGTTGTCCCGGACCCCAGCCGGCGTAACCCAGCGCCAGCAGGCAATGTTTCGGTCCGGCGTCGTTGGCGATCGCGACCAGGATGTCGCGCGATGTCGAGACGCCGAGGCTTTCCGTCACCGCCAGGGTCGATTCCCAGGAGCCGAGCGGCTCGTGCAACACGAAACCGCGGTTGTTCTGAATCGGCCCGCCGAGATGCACGGGCCTGCGCGCGGTCACCTGGCTCGCCTCGGCGATCTCGAGCTGCGCGAACACGTCTCCGAGCGTGAGGTCGATGGGGCGATTGATGATGATCCCCATCGCGCCCTCCGGCCCGTGTTCGCAGATGAAGGTCACGGTACGGAAGAAGTGCGGGTCACCGAGCCCCGGCATGGCGATCAGGAACTGATTGGCTAACGACATGGCGGCGTTCATGGGCCCTCGCAGCGAAGCCTGTCATGGGGCGGGTGGAGGGATGTGTCGGCGCTCGTGCCGCCGCGCGCGTTCTGTCACCCGCGTCTAGTATCCGGCATGGCCGGCGGGCTTTCAAGGGAGACCCGGCTTATGGGGGGCTTGGCACGGAGGGGTGCGCGGCGGTGATCCGCCCGGCGCGAAAGCGCCAGGTCTCGATGATGGCGAGGATCGGAAGCGGCCTCTTGACGGCCGCGGGCAACGGCGCAAACGGCGCCGCGCGTTTCACGAGCGCGACCGCCATGGCATCGAGGCGCGCTTCGGCCGCGGGCTTCAGGATTTTGACGCCTGCGAGGCGACCGTTGGTCTTGATGCGCACGGCAAGGACGAGCTTGCCTGCGAGCCGCGTGCGCAGGCGCGCAAGCGCGCCGTTGCCGAGATGCTCCATGCGGTGATTCCAGCGCGCGATGTACTGCGCGTAGGCGAAGCGTTGCGCATCGACCCCGCCCCGGCCCCGCCCGCGCGCCTTGAGCGCACGAAAGTCCCGCCGGATCTCGGCGCGCAAGCGCGCCTCCTCGGTGGCCAAGCGCCGCGTGCGCCCGAGGGTGCGCGCCAGAGAGGCGCGCAACGGGCGCGCGGGGGTCGTGAGGGTCACGGTCTGGCGCGCAACCGGCACGCCCAGGAATCGCAGGGCCTGCCCGGGGCGCGGCGCGCGTTTGTGCTGCGGCCTCGGGTGCGGACTGCCGCCCGGGGGGTGCAGGGCGAAGGGGCTGTGTGCGCTCGTGCGCGCATGAATGCCGCCGCCGCCGCGCGCGGCGACCTGCGCCAAACGTCGGGCATGGCGCGGGGCGTGCGCGCTGCGGGTCGCGACCAGCGTGACCGAGAGGGCGTGCGGGGCATCGGCGCGCGGCATGCGGAACCTGAGCCCGAGGATCAAGACCATGTGCGCAAGCCCGGCGAGGAACACAGCCACACCGAGGCGCTCGGCGCTCGTCAGGCGCGGCGCGGTCACGACCCAAGCCCCCGCGCGCGCAACACGGCCTCGATGGCATCGAAGACCTGTCCCGCGATCGCGATCCCGAAGGCCGCCTCGAGCTCCCGCAGGCCCGTCGGGCTTGTCACGTTGATCTCGGTCAGTCGGTCGCCGATGACGTCGAGACCGACGAACAGGAGGCCGCGGGCGCGCAGGCTCGGCCCGACGAGTGCGCAAATGTGGCGGTCCGAGGCGGTGAGCGGGTGGCCGACGCCGTGCCCGCCGGCGGCGAGATTGGCGCGCGTTTCGCCCGGGAGCGGGATGCGCGCAAGCGCATAGGGGACGGGCTCGCCGGCGATCATGAGGATGCGCTTGTCGCCTTCGGCGATCGCCGGGAGGTAGCGCTGCGCCATCATGAAGCGCGTACCGAGCGCGGTCAGGGTCTCGAAGATGACATTGACGTTGGGGTCAATGGTTCGGACGCGAAAGACCGAGGCGCCGCCCATGCCGTCCAGGGGCTTGACGACGATGTCCTGGTGGTCCGCCAAAAAGGCGTGCAAGTCCTCCCCGCGGGACGTGACGAGGGTCGGCGGCACGCACTCGCGGAACTCCTGGGCGAAGAGCTTCTCGTTCGCATCGCGAAGACTCGCGGGCTTGTTCACCACGAGCACGCCGGCCGCCTCGGCGTATTCGAGCAGGTAGGTCGTATAGAGGTATTCCCGGTCGAAGGGCGGGTCCTTGCGGATCAGGATCACGTCGAGATCGGCAAGCGCCAAGGGGCGGGGGGCCTGCAGCTCGCACCAGGCGGTATCGTCGGCCGTGAGGGTCATGGCGCGCGCGTGCGCGAGCGGCACGCCGTCGCGCAAAGCGAGCGCCTGGGGTTCCATGTAGTCGATCCGGTAACCGCGCCGCTGGGCCTCGCGCAGGAGGCCGACGGTCGTGTCCTTGTACGCCTTGATGTGGTCGACGGCGTCCATCACGACCCCGAGGCGGCGGATCACGCGGAGTCCCTCGGCGCCTCCTGGAGTTCGCGCGCGGCGGCGAGGAGGGCCAGGCGTCCGATGACGCCGTAGGCGTAGAAGCGGTTGGGGCGCGCATCCGGCGCCTGGCTGCCGTCGGGATGGGTGCAGCTGTCGGCGAACGCGAGCGGACGGAACTGCATGCCGGGCGCGTTCAGGTTTTCATCGATGCCGCGCGTCGTGTGGACGCGATAGAAGCCCCCGACCACGAAGCGGTCGACCATATAGATGACGGGTTCCGCCACCGCCTGGTCCGGACCGAAGGTCTCGAAGGTGGGCACGCCCTCCTGCACCATGACCTCCTCGACCGTCTGGCCCTCCTTGATGACGGCCATTTTGTTGCGCTGCTTGCGGTTCAACTGGCGCACCGCGGCGGCATCGCGCACCGTCATGATCCCCATGCCGTAGGTGCCGGCGTCGGCCTTCACGATCACGAACGGCTCCTGATCGATGCCGTATTCGCGGTATTTGGCGCGCACCGTGGTGAGCACGGCATCGACGTTCTCGGCGAGACAGTCCTCGCCCTCGCGTTTCTGGAAATCGATGCGCCCGCAGCGCCGGAACACGGGATCGATCAACCACGGGTCGAGGTCCAGAAGTTCGCCGAATTCCACCGCCAGGCGGCGGTATTGCGTGAAGTGGTCGGACTTCAGGCGCTTCCACCACCCGAGCGCCAGGGGCGGGACCACCGGTTGCTCCAGGTCCTTCAGGAGTTCGGGCGGCCCGGACGAGAGGTCGTTGTTCAGGAGCACGAAGCAGGGATGGAAGTCCGCAAGGCCGACGCGGCGCCCGGTGCGCGTGATGGGTTCGATCGTGATCGTGCGCCCATCCGCGAGCGTGACGTCCGCGGGGGTCTCGCCGACGGCCCAGGAACCGACGCGCACGCTGTAGCCGGCGTGCCCCAGGAGTTGCATGAGGGCCGCCACGTTGTCCCAATAGAAGGTGTTGCGGGTGTGCCCCTCGGGAACCAGGAGGACGCGCGCGGCATCGGGGCACAGGCGTTCGACCGCGGCCTTCAAGGCCTGCACGCACAGCGGATGAAACGCCGGATTCAGGTTGTTAAACCCCCCCGGGAACAGGTTGGTGTCGACCGGGGCGAGCTTGAAGCCCGCGTTGCGCAGGTCCACGGAGGTATAAAACGGCGCCGGCGTCTTCTGCCACTGCGCGCTGAACCAGTGTTCGATCTCCTTTTGATGCGCAAGCAGCCGGGCCTCGATCTCCAACAGGGGGCCGGTCAACGCCGTCGTCAATCGGGGCACCGTCTCCTGGACCGCTTCCACTCCCATTCCGTATCCCTCGCAAGACAGGGCTGCATAGTGACATTATGCGGGGTCTCGTGGAAAGGGAGGGGCGAGACCGGGACCTCGGGCGCCGATCGGGCTGGGCACGCCGAGCCGAGGGCCGGCGGGGCCCGCGGGAAAGAAAATGGATTTTGCGCAAGACTTATGCTAGTAAATCACAAGGGTGCAGGAATAAGCGCAGGACAAACCTGAGCGGCCTGTGTCCAGGCCACTCGCGAGGGTCCCTGTGAGCATCAAGGTTATGGTGATCGACGACAGCAACACCATCCGCCGGACGGCGGAGGCTTTGCTGAAGAAGGCGGGCTACGAGGTCTACACGGCGGGCGACGGGTTCGAGGCGATGGCGGTGATCACGGACCGTCGCCCGGACATCATCTTCGTCGACATCATGATGCCGCGCCTCGATGGCTACCAGACCTGCCTTTTGATCAAGAATAACCGGGATTTCAAGCACATTCCGGTGATCATGCTGTCGAGCAAGGACGGCTTGTTCGACAAGGCCCGCGGCAAGATCGCCGGCTCCGAGCAGCACGTCAACAAACCGTTTACGCAGGAAGAGTTAATCGAGGTAATCAGCAAGTATGTGCATTAGCTCCTATCGTATGGAGGCCTGGGTCTCCAAGGGATCGCGCAATCAGATTAAGGGAGAGAGGAACCATGGCCATTAAGAGTATCCTCGTGGTCGACGATTCACCGACCGAGCTGCATCTTTTGCAGGAGATGCTGACGCGCAACGGCTTCGAGATTTCGACGGCCCGCAGCGGGGAGGAGAGCCTCGAAAAACTGAAAACCACGCATCCCGACCTCATTCTCATGGACGTCGTGATGCCGGGCATGAGCGGGTTCGAGGCCACGCGCACGATTTCGAAGAACCCGGCCACCTCCGGGATTCCGATCATCATTTGCACGACCAAGGGCCAGGAGACCGACAAGGCCTGGGGTCTGCGCCAGGGCGCGAAGGACTACATCGTGAAGCCGGTGGTCGAAAGCGTGCTGCTCGACAAGATTAGGGCCTTGTGAGCGACATCTCGCAAGACAGCGCCTTCGCCCTGCTTGTACGCATGCAGGAGGAGGCGCGTCTGCGCGCGCCCGGGCTTCCGGAGCAGACACAGGCCGCGCCTTTGTGGACCGGTCTCGGTCTGCGTCTGGCCGGCCTTCCGCTCCTGGTGTCGCTCGATCAGATCGCCGAGGTGCTGGTGCGGCCCGATGTCACGCCCGTTCCCGGCACCAAACGTTGGGTGAAGGGGATCGCCAACGTTCGCGGTATCCTCGTCACGGTGATCGATCTCGCCGAGTATTTTGGCAAGCCCCCGGTGCCGGCGGACGATCGAGCGCGTATGCTGGTGATCAATGTGGGGGAGTTCAGCACCGGGTTGCTCGTCGACGAGGTTTTGGGTTTGAAGCATTTCGATGCCGAGCAGGATCGGCGCGACATCGCGGGGCTCGACAACGCCCTTCTCATGCACGTCCAGGCGGCGTTCATGCAGGATGGGGTGTTGTGGGGCGTTTTCGATTTGCGTTCGCTCACGGAGAGTCTGACTTTCAAGCACGTCGCGGCCTGAGTGCCACGGACGGACGGAACGCGCAACGGTTCAAGACAAGTTCACGAGAGGTTTCCTTATGGTGGCGAGACTGTCCAAAAAGAAGGGGGTCGTTTTGGATCAGCCGACCGAAGAAGTGGCCGCGGCCGGCGGTAACGAGCAATACGTGGAGGTGCAGGCCGCACCGGCCAAGAAAGGGCGTAAGAAGGAGCGCGCGAAACGCGAGTGGCATCTGCCGCGCGGCATGACGAGCGTGTCAGTGCTCCTGGCGTTGATGGTGGTATCCCTCGTCGCCATGGCCTATTTCTTCGGAGCCGACGCGCAACAGGCGAACCGGGACTCGAAGTACATCGAACAATCGGATCAGCTGCTCATGTTGTCGCAGCGGATCGCCAAGGACGCCGCCGGGGCCACGCTCGGGCGCGAAAGCGCGTTCAGCGATCTGCGTCGCTCGCGGGCCGAGTATCAGACGATCGTCAGCACCTTGCAAAACGGCAACACGCACCTTGGGTTGCCGCCGACGCCGAGCACGGTGCGCCCGGCGCTGATGGCCCTGAGCGGCACGTGGGCGCATGTCCGCCACCACGTGAACGAGATCGTGAAGCAGGAGGAGGCGGCGCTGCGCATGCATGACTACGTGGCGACGGTGAATCAGGCCGCGCCCATGCTGCTCGCGCTCTGGGACGAGATCACGACGATCGGGATCCGCGCCCATATGGCGCCCCATCTCGTCTATCTCGCCGCGCGCCAGGGGATGTTGAGCCAGCGCATCCCGATGGAGGTGAACATCTTCTCGCAGGGCGGCCGCTCGGCGGCGGTCGCTGCCGCCCAGTTCGGCGAGGACACGAAACTCTTCGACAAGACGCAGGCGCAATTGGCACGCGTCATGCCGCCGGCGACGCGCGCGAAGGTCGGTCAGGCGGAGGCGGCGTTCAAGGCGGTCGACGAGAGCGTGAAGGGCCTGCTCGCCAATGCCGCGCCGTTGTTCGTGGCGCAGCGCGCCGGGGCCTTGATCTTCCGCCAGAGTAACCGATTGCTGCGGCAAAGCCGGGCGCTCGTGAAAGGCTATGAATCGCTCTCCGCCCGCCGTCAGATCGAGAAATACGCGGGTTACGTCGCGGGCGCGCTCGCGCTTGTGTTCCTGCTGCTCCTCGGCCGCAAGCTCGTCGGCGACGAGCGCGCCCGCGCCCGCCAGAGCGCCAATCAGAACCGCGAGACCCAGGACGCCATTCTGAAGCTCTTGGACGAGATGGGCGATCTCGCCGACGGCGATCTCACCATCCAGCCGCAGGTGACGGAACAGATCACGGGGGCGATCGCCGACTCGATCAATTACGCGGTGAAGGAGATGCGCAACCTCGTGCACCGCATCAACTCCACCGCCCAGCAGGTGGCGGTCGCGTCCGACCGAAGCCAGCGCACGGCCGTGGAATTGAACACCGCCGCGCGCCGCCAGGCCGAACAGATCGTCGCCACCAGCGAGCGCGTGAAGGCGATGGCGAAGTCCATGGAAGACATGGCCGGGAGCGCCAATCAGTCGGCGGAGGTGGCGCGCGGCTCGGTGGTCACGGCCAAGCGCGGCGCCGATGCCGTGCAGAACACCGTGAAGGGCATGGATGAGATGCGCGAACAGATCCAGGAGACCGCGAAGCGCATCAAGCGCCTGGGCGAGAGTTCGCAGCAGATCGGCGAGATCGTGCAGCTCATCAACGACATCGCCGAGCAAACCAACATCCTGTCGCTCAACGCCGCGATCCAGGCGGCCATGGCCGGTGATGCCGGTCGCGGGTTCGCGGTGGTGGCGGACGAAGTGCAGCGGCTCGCGGAGCGCTCCGGGGGCGCGACGAAACAGATCGCGGAGCTCGTGAAGACCATTCAGGCCGACACCAACGAGGCGGTGGCCTCGATGGAGAAGGCGACCAACGGGGTGGTCGAGGGCACGCGGCTCGCGGATGCCGCCGGGCAGGCCCTGGGGCAGATCGAGTCGGTGTCGGAACAGCTCTCGGGCCTCATCGTGCGCATCGCGCGCGACGCGCACGCCCAGTCGCAGACGGCGACCGGCGTGTCGACGAGCATGGGGGAGATTCAGGAGGCGACCGCAGTCACCTCGGCCGGGACCCAGCAGACCGCGGAATCGATCGCGAAACTCTCGGAATTGGTGCGGGAACTGCAGGCGTCGGTTGCCGGATTCAAGCTGCCGGCCTGAACGGCGGGTTCGACTGAGGGGGCAGATGGTCACCACGGGCAGCACCGACCTCGGGACGCTGGGGTGGGTTAAAGACGAGATCGACGAGACCCTGAAGCAGGCGCGGCTCGCGCTCGAGGGCTTCTCCGAGGAGCGCACCGACGAGGCCAAGCTGCGGTTGTGCGCGACCTATCTCCACCAGATCGCGGGCACGCTCATGATGGTCGAGCTCGACCCCTTGGCGCGTCTCGTGGGCGAGGCCGAGGCCCTCGTGCAGGCGCTGCTCGAGGGGACCCAGGCGCCGGGCGAGGAGGCGCTCGAACCGCTGGCGCGCGTGCTGCTGTCGTTCCCGAGCCTTCTCGACCGGGTCCAGACGCAAGGCCTGGGCACAGGCCTGAACCTTCTCCCGCTGGCCAACGAGCTGCGCGCGGCGCACCAGGCCGCGCCGCTTGCGCCGCAAGCCTTTTTCATGCCGAGCTTGAGCGCGCGCGCCCCCGGGCCCTTGCCCGCGGACGACGACGCCTTTCCATCGGTCTTTCGCAAGGAGCGGCCGCGTTTTCAGGCGGCGCTCGTCAAATGGCTCAAAGGCCGCGCGCCGGGCGACAGCCAGACGATGCTGGCGATCCTGGACCTCTTCCGCGCGCGCGTGGCGCTGGCCCCCATTCGCCAATGTCTCTGGGTCGCCGGCGCGTTCCTGCGCGTCTTGAGCGGCGACCAGGAGCCCGCGGTCGAGAGCAAGAAGCTCATCGGGCGCCTGGACCAGATGCTGAAGCGCTTCGCCGATAGCCAGGATCGCGCCCAGGCGCGCGCACAAAGCGAGCGGCTGACGCGCGAGATGCTGTTCACCCTAAATGACGCGTCCCTGGAGGACCCCGAGGTCGCGGCCGTCCGCGAGGCCTTCGGTTTGGCGCAGGCCCCCCTCCCGGAGGCCCTCCCGGCGGCCTCGACCGCGGCCTTGCGTTCGATTGCGAGCGCCATGAGTCAGGAGATCACGCAGGCCCAGGGCCTCTTGTCGCGCTGCTTCGATCCGGTCAAGGAGGGCACGCCGGGCGATGCCGAGCTGATCCGCCTCCTGGACAAGATGGGCAAGACCTTCGCGACCCTCGAGATCGCGCCGTTGCAGGCGCTGGTGCTGGAAGCGGCGGCCGTGTGCCGTGCGCTCAAGGAAGAACGGCTCGAGAAGAACGGCACCGTCGCCATGGCCCTCGCGCAAGCCCTGCTGCAAGTCGAATCCGCGGTGCGCGAGATCCCGTTCGGCGGCGAGGGTTGGCAGGCGGCGGTCGCGGAGCGCCGCCAGATCCTGGCAAGCCTTGGAAGCCACGTCGCGGATATAAGCGGGATGGAGGTCTCGGAGGCGCCTCTGTCGGCGCAGGATCGCCGGCAGCTGATCGGGGCCGTGGGCGGGGAGATACGCGCCAATCTGAAGCGCATCGAGGAGGCCTTCCTCGCGTTCGTCGCCGCCCCCAACGATTATGGTCTGGTCGCGGACCTGCCGGTCCTGGCCGCCCAGGTGGAAGCCGCGTTCGCGGTGATCGAACAGGATCGGGCCGCGCGGCTCGCGCATGCCTTGCAAGAACTCTTGGAGCGCTTTCGCGCGGCGAGCCTGCGGGCGGATGGGGCGGCGCTCGAGGCGGTGGCGGCGGCGGTCGCCGGACTCGAGGCGCAGGTGGTGGGGCTCGAGCGCGGCCGGCTGCTGCCTGAGTCGCAACTCGAGACCCTGATCGCGGAGCTCTCGAAGGCGGCGAGCGCGCCGCCTTCGACCGGTGCCCGCGGCGTCCCCGCAAAAGCGGTATCGCGGGAAGACCCTCCCCCCTCCGTGCCTGTCAGCGCGAGCCCCGATCACCCGGCGATCGATCCCGAGATCCTG
>DAHWKH010000093.1 GCA_027343725.1 Acidiferrobacteraceae bacterium | reverse complement strand
GATCCGAGCCCGCGCTGCGCCAAAACCTTCTGCAGTTTCTCGCTCACGGCGTGTCCGGCCCCGCCGCGGCCGGCGGCCCCTCGGTCCCCTCGGCCTCCTCGGGTAGCTCGGAGTCCGAAAGTCCCGCGTTCGCCTCCGCGTGCACCTCCGCCAAGGGCGGCAGCTCCTCCAAGGACTTCAGGTTGAAATGTTCGAGAAACGCGCGCGTCGTGCCGTACAGGGCCGGGCGTCCCGGCACCTCCTTGGCGCCGACCTGGCGGATCCACTCGCGTTGCGTCAAGGCACGGATGATCTCGGAGCTGACGGCGACTCCGCGGATCGCCTCGATCTCCCCGCGCGTCACGGGCTGGCGGTAGGCGATGATCGCGAGCGTCTCGAGCACCGCCCGCGAGTAGCGCGCCGGGCGCTCGGCGAAGAGCCGGTTGAGCCAGGGCGCGAACTCGCGGCGCGTCTGCAGCCGGTAGGCGTTCTCGATGCGCTGCAACTCCAGGGGCCCCCCCTGGCAATCCTGCTCCA
This sequence comes from Acidiferrobacteraceae bacterium, assembly GCA_027343725.1. GTDB lineage: Bacteria > Pseudomonadota > Gammaproteobacteria > Acidiferrobacterales > Acidiferrobacteraceae > Acidiferrobacter. Next base: position 11,263 of record DAHWKH010000093.1, on the reverse strand, counting down.
CCTCGGCGAGCGCCGCGAGCAGCGTGGCGCGGTCGGGGGGCGCCTCTTCACCGAACAGCGCCACCATGCGCTCGAGCGTCAGGGGTTCCCCGGCCGCGAACAGCGCCGCTTGCAGGATGTGCTTGAGCTGAATGTCACTCATGGGTGTTGGCCTTGATGTGGATCGGGGCAAAGGCGTCGTTTTGCACGAACGACACAAGCGCTTCGCGCGAGAGTTCGAGGATCGCAAGGAAGGTCACGACGAGACCCCGCCGTCCCTCCCCGGGATCGAACAAGGCCGAGAATTCCGTGTATCCGTCCACCCGCACCCGGTCGAGGATCTGTGTCATGCGCTCGCGCACCGACAACGGTTCCCGCAGAATCGTGTGATGCGCGAACGCCGCCGCCCGCGTCAAGACCGAGCGCAGCGCCTCGAGCAGGTCGTCCATGCGCACCTGCGGGGGCGGGCGCTCCGTCCGGCGTCCGTCGACGGGGACCGCCACCAGGTGCAGTTCGCGCCCGATGCGCGGGCGTGCGTCCAATTGCTCCACCGCCGTGCGGTAGCGTTCGTACAGGAGCAGGCGGCGCACGAGTTCCGCCCGCGGGTCCGCTTCCTCCTCGTCGGCCTGCGCCGGGCGCGGCAGCAGCATGCGCGATTTGATCTCCGCAAGCGCCGCCGCCATGACGAGATAATCGGCCGCCAGTTCGAGCTTCACGGCCTTCATCAACTCGACGTAGACCATGTACTGGCGCGTCACTTCCGCGATCGGGATATCGAGGATATCGAGGTTGTCGCGCCGGATCAGATACAAGAGCAGATCGAGAGGCCCGGAGAACGACTCCAGGATGACCTCGAGCGCGTCCGGCGGGATATACAGGTCGGGTGGCAGCTGCGTGAACTCTTCACCCCGAACGAGTACGGTGCTCACGACTCATTCCCAACGCAGATTCATGGCGCGGCGGACATCCACCAAGGTCTCCTCCGCGATCTCACGCGCGCGCCGCGCCCCATCCGTGAGGATGTTGCGCACAAGGCCCGCATCGCTCTCCCATTCCTGCGCGCGCGCGCGCATCGGGGCCAATTCCGCGTTCACGGCGTCGATGACCGGCTGCTTGCACTCGAGGCAGCCGATGCCCGCTGTCCGGCAGCCCTCCTGCACCCACGCCTTGGTCTCCTCCGAGGAGTAGATCTCATGGAACGGCCACACGGGGCAATGGGTGGGCTCCCCGGGATCGGTCCGGCGCTTGCGGCTCGGATCCGTCGGCATGGTCCTGATCTTGCGCGTGACCTCGTCCGGGGACTCCCGCAAACTGATCACGTTGCCGTAGGACTTGGACATCTTTTGGCCATCGAGCCCGGGCATGCGCGACTGCGGCGTTAGCAGGGTCTGGGGCTCGGAGAGGATCAGGCGGCCGTGCCCTTCGAGATAGCCGAGGAGTCGTTCCTTGTCCCCAAGCACCATGTTGGGCTGGCGCTCGATCAGGGCACGCGCCGTCTCCAGCGCTTGCGAGTCGCCCTGTTCGAGATAGGCGTCGCGCAACTCTTTGTAGGCGCGCGCGGGGCGCCGGCCCATCTTGCGCAGCGCCTCTTCGGCCCGTTCCACGAAACCGGGTTCGCGCCCGTAGAGGTGATTGAAGCGGCGCGCGATCTCGCGCGCGAGCTCGATATGGGGCACCTGGTCTTCGCCGACCGGCACGAGCGCCGCGCGATAGGCGAGCACATCGGCGGTCTGCAACAGCGGGTAACCGAGGAATCCGTAGGTCGCGAGGTCGCGCTCCCGGAGCTGCGCCTGCTGATCCTTGTACGTGGGCACGCGCTCGAGCCAGGCAAGCGGTGTGATCATCGACAGCAGCAGATGCAATTCGGCATGCTGAGGCACATCCGATTGCACGAACAAGGTCGCGCTGCGCGGGTCGACGCCGGCGGCGATCCAATCCACGGCCATCTCGCGCACACTCGGGGCGATGATCGCGGGATCTTCGTAATGCGTCGTCAGCGCATGCCAATCGGCGACGAAAAACAGGCAGTCGTACTCATGCTGGAGCCGCACCCAGTTCTTCAAAACGCCGTGATAGTGCCCAAGATGCAGCCGCCCGGTGGAGCGCATCCCCGACACGACGCGCGTAGCGGGCGGAAGGATCGCGGACATCTACCCCATCCTGCTGAAGGAGAAGACGAGATTCCGCAAGAGGGTGACGGGGGGGCCCAGGATCCAGCCGAGCACGCCGGTGCCCACCAAAAGCAGCAGAATCCACAGGCCGTAGGGCTCGATCCGGCTGTACCGCCAGGCGAGCGGCCCCGGGAGGAGCCCTGAGAGCACGCGGCTGCCGTCGAGCGGCGGCAACGGCAAAAGATTCAGTACCATCAGCACGATATTGATGGTGATGCCGGCGATGCTCATGTAAAACAGCGGCCGCGCCGCCCACATCGAGGGCACATACAAGGCGATGCGCCCGATCGCCGCCCACACGATCGCCATCAAGAGGTTGGCGCCGGGCCCGGCGAGCGCCACGAGCGCCATGTCGCGCCGCGGACGGCGCAGGTTCGACCAAGTGATCGGAACGGGCTTGGCCCAACCGAAAATGAAGCCGGTCCCCATCAGGATCAGCAGTCCCGGAATCAGCACCGTTCCGATCGGATCGATGTGTTTGACGGGGTTCAGCGTCAGGCGCCCGAGGCGTTCCGCCGTGGGATCGCCGAGGCGCTTCGCGACCCAGCCGTGCGCCACCTCATGCAAGGTGATCGCGAACAACACGGGCAAAGCCCAGATGGAAAACGTCTGTAGGGCGTTCATGCCGGCAGTATATCAGCCGGGCGGTCCGGGTGCGAACACCGAAGGATCACCCGTTCCGCTGCGACGGATTCGGAAATCCTGACCGTCCCATTCGACCACGGTCGTGGGTGCGGCGATGCAACCGCCTCCGTCCACGACCGCGTCCACTTGGTGCTCGAGCCTCTGACGGATCTCGGCCGGATCGCAAAGCGGCTCCTCCTCTCCGGGCAACGCGAGCGTCACGCTCATGAGCGGCGCGCCGAGCTCGGAGAGCAGGGCCTGCGTGATCCGATGGTCCGGGACCCGCAGGCCGATCGTGCGGCGCTTGGGATCCAGAAGCCGGCGCGGCACCTCACGGCTCGCCGGCAGGACAAAGGTGTAGGGCCCGGGGGTGTGGGCGCGCAGGATGCGATACGTGGCGTTGTCGACGCGCGCGTAGGTTGCGATCTCCGACAAATCCCGGCACACGAGCGTGAACGGGTGATGATCGTCGAGCGCGCGCAGGCGCCGGATGCGCTCGCGTCCCTCGGTGTTCGCGAGCGCACACCCAAGCGCATAACCCGAGTCGGTCGGATAGGCGATCACGCCGCCTGCGTGCACGATCGCGGCGGTCGCGCGCAGGAGACGCCGCTGCGGGTTATCGGGGTGGACGACAAGATACTGGGCCATGAGTCCTCCGGTCACGCGGGTTGCATACGGGCGCGGTCGCGCCAGACCGGCACACAGTCGGCGGGCAGGGCCGGCAGATGCCCGGGCTCGCTCCGCCAGGGCAGCGGCTTGTGATAGTCCGATCCGAGCGAGGCCTTGAGGCGGTGGTGCTGCGCGAGCCGTCCGAGGCGCGCGATTTCGCCCGCCTGCAGGCCCGTGGAGACCACCTCGAGCGCCTCGCCGCCGGCCTCGGCGAAGCCCGCGATCAGCTGCCGCAAGCGTCCGGCGCTGAGGTCGTAGCGCGTGGGGTGCGCCAGCACCGAACAGCCCCCGGCGGCCCGGATCCAGGCGATGCCCTCCTCGAGGCTCGCCCAGGTCACCGGCACGTAGGCCGAGGCCCCGCGCGCCAAAAACCGCTTGAAGGCCCCGGCGCGATGGCGCGCGTGCCCGTTCGCCACCAGCCAGTCGGCGATATGGCCGCGCCCCACGACGCCCGGGCGCACGAGCGCCGCGCGGGCCTCGCCCAGGCCGTCGCGCGCAAGCGCCTCCACGATCGCCCGCGCCCGATCACGGCGGATCGTTTGCAGGCGCGCAAGCCCGGTTTGCAAGGCGGCGTTGTCGACGTCGATGTCGAGCCCCACCAAATGGACGTTCAGACCCTGCCAGGTGACGGAGATCTCCACGCCGGCCACGAGCACGATGCCGCGGGCGTCAGCGCCCGCGCGCGCCGCGGCGATCCCCTGGGTGGTATCGTGGTCGGTGACCGCCAGCACCCGCACGCCCGCGCGCGCGGCCTCGCCGACCAAGGCCTCGGGACTCAAATCCCCGTCGGACCACAGCGTGTGCGTATGCAAATCGTGCATCGCGGCGCAAGGCTCCTGCATGGCATCCCTCCCTTCGCGGGCCAAAGCCCCGCCGATTCGCGCCCATTATACGCGGGAATGGCGAGCGCCCTCATAGCCCTTGCGACCGAAATCCCCAAAAACGCCCAGGCCCGATCCGCGCGCGCCCGATTTGGGTACAATGGGCCATTGCCCCTGATCGAGACCCGATGCTACCGATCCCTTCACCGGCTGAAGCCACCGAACGCCTGACCCGCATCCGCGACGCGCTGCTCGTGGCCTGGCGCCCCCCTGGAACCTCGGGGGCGGAGACCGACACCGCGAACCTCCTGCGTCTGCCCGACGAATTCTTCGTCATGCTGAACGGGCTCGACGCCCGCTACGGGCGCACGGGCGCGCTGCCGGATGACGATGCCACGCGCCTGGGCGACGGCGGGCTTCTGGTGCTGACCGAACTCATCACCGTCGGCCAGTCCCTCGGGGCATCGGCCCCCACCTCGGAACTGAACCGGCTCGCCGTGACCGTGGGCGACTGGATCGTGCGCCACGACGGCCGCATCCTGACGCTCGCCCCGGTGGTCAACGGCTTGGCGCTCATCGCCAATGAATTGCGCGACGCGCAGACCCTCGAGGAGCTGACGCTGCTCATGACCGGCATCGTCGACGCCGTCGCCCCCGACATCGCCGCCGACCGGGACACGACCGACGACGGCCGGCCCTGGCGGGTCCTGCACCTCAACCGCGCCATCGTCGCGACCCGCTCCCACAATACCGAACTCATGAGCCGCGTCTTCGATGACTTGATCCAGCGGCTGCCGGCTGACGCGTCGGAGTTTTTTCGCGAAGGGGCGCGCCAAATGGAGGTCGTGAACTACCCGCCGAAGGTTCGGGACGTCATAAACCGTTACTTTCACGCGCTGACGCAACATCGGCTGCATTGAAAGCGCGCATCCGCCCTTTATTCTTCCCGGCAAGCGGCCTAGGATAGGCGCGGTCCTGATCATCGGGGGAATCGCGTGCTGTATCTGATCATGGGGCGCATCGAGAGCGACGCCCAAGAGCGGCGCGCGCTCGCGCGCGCAGCCCACCTCGAGCGCCTGCAGGCCCTGCAGGCGCAGGGGCGGCTCGTGTTGGCCGGCCCGCTGCCGGCCGTCGACAGCCGCGACCCGGGGGCCGCGGGCTTTACGGGTGGGCTCATCGTCGCCGAGTTCCCGAGCCGCGAAGAGGCGCAGGCCTGGGCCCAGGCGGATCCCTACGTCCAGGCCGACGTCTATCGCGACGTCACGGTCCATCCCTTCGTGCAGGCGCTGCCATGAGCCTGTACGAGGAGATCGAGAACACCTTGCAACGCGCGTTCACCCCGGACGAGCTCGAGGTCACGGACGACTCGCGCCAACACGCCGGCCACGCGGGCGCCCGGAGCGGGGGGCATTTCTCGGTGCTGATCGTCGCCGAGGCGTTTCGCGGCCGCTCGTTGCTCGAACGTCACCGCCTCGTCTATGATGCGCTGAGCCCGCTCAAGTCGGGCATCCACGCCCTTTCGGTGCGCGCGCTCGCGCCGGGGGAGATCTGAGGGGATCCGGAGGACAGCATGCGCAACATCACGGGCCGTGCCCGCATCCTGCTTCCGGCGCTCGTCGTCGCGGGTCTCCTCAGCGGCTGCCAGAGCGCGCCGGTGGACAAGAGCCGGGTGCTCGCCCGGGTCAACGGCGAGCGCATCACCGAACAGGACTACCGCGACTACGTCCGGGCCCGCAACCTGCAGGAGGCGGCGCTCCCGAACAATCCCCAGAGCCGCCAAATCGTGCTCAACGAGCTCATCAACCGCGCCCTGCTCGCGCAGGCGGCGCGCAGGGCGGGCCTGTCCCGAACCCCTGTCGTCCACGCGGAACTGAAGGAGGATCGTGAAAACATCCTCGCGCGCGCCTGGCTCAAGCGCTACCTCGCCACCCACGCGGTATCGCGCGCGCGCCTGAAACGCCTTTATGATCAGGAGATCGCAAAGGGGCCGCATCGCGAATACAAGGCGCGTCACATCCTGGTCGCGACCAAGGCCCAGGCGCTCGCGATCCTGAATGCCCTCCATCACGGCGCGCGATTCTCGGTCCTGGCCCGCAAGGATTCCCTAGATGGCCCCTCGGGGGCGCAAGGCGGGGAACTCGGATGGTTCAATGCCGCAGACGTCTTGCCCTCGTTTTATCGCGCGCTCGCCCACCTGCGGGTCGGTCAGATCGCCCCGACGCCCTTAAAGACCCGCTTCGGCTGGCACATCATCCAATTGCAGGCGGAGCGCCCGTATACACCCCCGCCGTTTGCCGCGGTCGCGCGCCGTCTTTACCGCGCCGCCGAGCAAACACGCGTCGACCGGATGATGGCGGCCCTGCGCCGCAAGGCCCATATTCACATCGTGCGTCCTTAAAAACCGGCCCTCACTCGTTCAACCAGGCACGCAGGCGCGCCTCGTCGACCACCGGGACACCCCATTCGCGGGCCTTGTCGACCTTGCCTCCGGGGTCGCGGCCGGCGATCACGAAATCGGTCTGCCGCGACACGCTCGCGGCCACCTTGGCGCCGCGCGCCTGCAAGGCGGCCTTGGCCTCTTCGCGCGTCATGTCCGAGAGCACGCCCGTGAGAACCACGGTCTTGCCCGCGAGCGGCCCGCCCTGCGTAGCGATCGCCGCCACAGGCTCCCAATGCACACCGGCTCGGCGCAAGGCGGCGATCACCGAGCGGTTGTGCGCCTCGGCGAAAAACGTCTGAAGGGCGCGCGCCACCACCGGCCCGACGTCGGGCACCGCCATGAAGGCCTCCTCGTCGGCCGCCATCAACGGCTCGAGATCCCCGAAGTGCCGCGCCAACGCGAGTGCCGTCGCCTCGCCGACCTCGGGGATACCGAGCGCGTACAAAAACCGCGCGAGGGTCGTCGTGCGACTGCGCGCGAGCGACTTCAGAACGCGATCGGCCGAACGCTCCCCCATGCGCTCGTAGCGCGCCAACTCGTCGCGCGTCAAGGAATAGAGGTCCGCGACCGTCACGACCCGCCCCGCATCCGCCAGCTGCTCGATCAATTTGTCGCCGAGCCCCTCGATGTCGAGGGCCCGCCGGCTCGCGAAGTGCCTGAGGCTCTGGCGCCGCTGGGCCGGGCAGGCGAGCCCGCCTGCGCAGCGTGCCACGACCCCCTCCTCCCGCAGGACCGGCGCCCCGCAGGCCGGGCACTGGGTCGGAAACGCGAAGGGGCGGATGCCCTCCGGGCGCTGCTCGCGCACCACCCCCGCGATCTCGGGAATCACATCCCCCGCGCGGCGCACGCGCACCGTATCCCCGACGCGCACGTCACGGCGCGCGAGTTCCTCGGGGTTGTGCAAGGTCGCGTGGCTCACGGTCACGCCGCCGACCATCACCGGCTCGAGGACCGCCACCGGCGTGAGGGCGCCCGTGCGCCCCACTTGCACCTCGATGGCGCGCACCTGCGTCAGCGCCTCCTCGGGCGCGAACTTGTGCGCCACGGCCCAGCGCGGGGACCGGGCCAGCGTCCCGAGCGCCCGTTGATCGTCGAAGTGGTTGACCTTATAGACGACGCCGTCGATCTCGTAAGGCAGATCCTTGCGGCGGTCGGCGATCTCCCGATAGTACGCAAGGCAGCCCTCGGCGCCCGTGACCAGGGACCAGTCCGGATTGACCGGCAGCCCGAGCGCGCGCAACCACGTCAGGAGCGCCTCCTGCGATACGAGCGGCTCCTCCCAGCCCGCGATGAGCCCGACGCCGTAGCAAAACAGCCGCAGGGGGCGGCCCGCCGTGATCGCCGGGTCGAGCTGTCGCAGGCTGCCGGCGGCGGCGTTGCGGGGATTGGCGAAGGCTTTGAGTCCCTGGGCCTCCTGGCGCGCATTGAGTTCCTGAAACCCCGCCTTCGGCAAATAGACCTCTCCACGCACCTCGATCACCCCCGGCACGCGGCGCGCGGTGAGTTTTAAGGGGCAGGTCCGAATCGTCCGGACGTTTCCGGTCACATCCTCTCCGACGGCCCCGTCCCCACGGGTCGCCGCTTGCACCAGGCGGCCGTCTTCATACCGGATACTGATCGCGAGCCCGTCGAGCTTGGGTTCCGCGACATAGGGGATCGCGGAGCGCCCCAAACGCTCACGCACGCGCTTGTCGAAATCTTCGACGTCGCTTTCGGTGAACGCGTTGGCGAGCGAGAGCATCGGCTGGCCGTGGGCCACCGGCCCAAAGTCCGCGCGCGCGGGGGCACCCACCCGTTGCGTGGGCGAATCCGGCGAGCGCAGCTCCGGATAGCGCTCCTCGAGCGCCAGCAGCTCATGGAACAGGCGGTCGTACTCGGCGTCGCTGATCTCGGGGTCGTCTTGCACGTAATAGCGATGGTTGTGGTAGGCAAGCGTCCGCTGCAAAACGGCGACGCGCTCCCGGGCCTCGGCGAGTGTCATGGGGGAAAGAGCCTCATGGCATTGAGCGTACCCGGGGTGATCCCCTGATGCGCCATCCGTTCGGCGATGCTGGCGATTTGCTTCGTGATCGCGCGCAGACCGGCCTCCGTCAGGACCCGCCGGTCGGCGTCCTGGAGCTTGCCGCCGAGGCGGCGCGCGATGACGCGCGCATCCCGCACCATGTCCGTGAAGGTCGCGACCGGATCGGGCGTGCAGGGCACCGACATAAAGAGCGTGAGCCCCTGCGTTTGCAGACTGTCGAGCCGCAGGGGATCGAAGGAGCCGGGATGAAACTGGTTCGCGAGGCTGTAGAGGTTGGGGCGGCCGTCCGACTCGCCGCTCTTGCGGTGGAAGATGTTGCGCGCCCCGAACTCCATGTGCACCTCCTGGGCCGCGCGTTCGATCGCCGGGCCCCGGAACACCGGCACGGAATCGGCCACGACATGGATGCTCGCGATGACATCGAAGGCGCTGCAGAACTTGTCCAGCGCCTGGGCCCGTTCCAGCCCCTCCTCGAACGACATGTTGAAGCGCGGGGGCCGGTCAAGGGCGTCCGCGAGTTTCAGACCGATCTGGGTGATGGCATTGAGATCGGCCTCGCTCACGGGACCCGCGCGATCGGCGAGCTGCAACGCGAGCGCCAGGAGTTCGTAGCGCGCGTCCTCGCGATCCTTGGCGAGATTGCGCCACGCGCGCGCGCCCACGCGCCGGCCGTACAGGCGGTGGGGCTTGTCGATCACATACTCGTTTTGTTTGTAGATCCCGAGGGCCGCGTCGCGCACGACCGGCGTCTCACCCGGCAGGAACACCAGAAAATCGATGGCGCCGAAGGGTTCCTCGTCGCTCTCGGGCTCTTCGTCGGCCGCCTCGGGTGCCGCGTGCAGCACCCGCCGCTCCGACCACGGCGGGGGCTCGGGCGGGGACGGCGCCTCATCGGGCGCCTCGGGGGCCGCGAACCGCCCCTCGAACAGCCGCCGCACCCGGTCGCGGATGCGCCCCCGGTCATAAGCGTTCAGCGCGACGGCAAAGACCACCAGCACGCCGACCAGCGCGAGTGCCCCGCGAAGCCCCATGTCACGTCCCTACGGATTGGCGCGCCACCATGTCGAGGGCCTCCTCCACGTCGACCGTCACAAGACGCGAGACCCCGGCTTCCACCATCGTCACCCCAAGCAGCACGTCGGCCGCCTCCATCGTCACCTTGTTGTGGCTGATGAACAGCAACTGACTCTGTTGCGCGAGTTCCTTCAGGATCTCGGCGAAGCGCCCGACGTTGGCCTCGTCGAGCGGCGCGTCGACCTCATCGAGCAGACAAAAGGGCGCGGGGTTCAACGCAAAAAGCGCAAACACGAGCGCCACGGCCACGAGCGCCTTCTCGCCGCCCGAGAGCAGATGGATCGTGCTGTTGCGTTTCCCCGGGGGGCGCGCGACCACGCTGACCCCGGTCTCCAACAGATCGTCGCTCTCGAGCACCAGTTGCGCCTCGCCTCCGCCGAACAACCGCGGGAAAAAGGTCTGGAACTCGCGATTCACACGCTCGAACGTCTCCTTGAAACGCCCGCGCGTCTCGCGGTCGATCTTCCGGATCGCCTCGTCCAACAAGGCCACCGCCTGCGTCAGATCCTCGTGTTGCGCGTCCAGGAAGGTCTTGCGCTGCGACTGCTCGGCGTACTCCTCGATCGCCACGAGGTTGACGGCACCCAGGCGGGCGATGCGCTCACCCACCTCGCGAAGCTCGCGCTCGAGGTCCGCGGTGTCGACGCCGCCCTCGACGCCGCGGGCGCGTTCCTCGAGATCCTCATCCAAGCCTTGCGCGCGCGCGTTCTCCTTGAGCGAGTCGCGGCGCACCTTTAACTCGTGCGCGGCCAGCTGCAACCGGTTCCAGGTCTCCTGGGCCTCACGCAGGGCGTTCGCCACGGCGGTGCGCGTCTCATCGGCCGCCCGCAACGCCTGCTCCTGATCCTCGAGCGCACGCTCGGCTTGGGCGAGTGCCTCCTGGGCGCGTGCGCGCTCGCTGAGAAGCCCTTCCAGGTCCTCGTGCGGCCCGGCGCTCGCCGCGCGCGCCTCGTCCACTTGCGCGCCAAGGCTCGCGCGTCGCTCCTGCCACTGCGCGAGCTGCTCGCGCGCGCGCCCCATGCGCTCGTGCACGCCCTCGCGGCCGCTCGCCGCTTGCTGGCGGGCCATGTCGATCTCGTGGCGGCGCGCGCTCGCCGTTTCCAAGGCCGCGCGCGCCTTCTCGAGGGTGGCTTGGTGGCGTTCGCGCTCCGCGCTCAGCGCCGCGATCGCGGCCTCACACCGGCGCGCGGCTTCGCTCGCGGTGCGCTCTTCACCCTCGGCGCGTGCGTGCGCCTCCTCCGCGCCCTCCCGCTCGCGGTGCAAGGTGTCCCGCCGGGCGCTGAGTTCGGCATGGCGCGCCACGCGCGCGCGTTCCTCGCTCTCGGCACGCGCGTGCGCCCCGTGGGCCTGGGTGCGCGTCTCACTCAGCCGATCCAGGGCCGCGCGCGCCGCCACGCGTTGCTCCTCCAGTGCCGCCACGCGCGCGCGCGCGTCCGCCGCCGCCGCCTCGGCCGCGGCGAGC
>DAHWKH010000090.1 GCA_027343725.1 Acidiferrobacteraceae bacterium | reverse complement strand
AACACGATCACCTGGTTGTTCTCGGCCACCGGCGAGCGGTCCGGGTGATAGCCGTCATAGAGCAGCCGGAAGCCGGCGTAACCGATGTGCGCCGGCCGGGGCTTCGGGTAAAGGCCGCGCGGGCTGCGGAAATCCCGGAAGTGGAACGCGAGCGGCCGGACACGGCCGTTCACGATCAGGGCGATGCGCACCGCGCGCACGAAGCGATAACCGGGCGCGAACATCTGCAGATGGAAGCGCCGCGCCGGCCACAGGGTCCGGGTCGGCCGAAAGTGGATGGCGCGGTACTGGGTGTAGGTGAAGCGCCCGATCCCGGCGATGCGCGGCTGCGGGCGGAAGGCCGCGTGCGCGAGCCGCTCGGCCTTGTGCACGAGGTCATGAAAGTCAAAGCCGTGCGCGCACAGCGGCAGCGCGGCCAACGCAAGCGCCGCCCACGGCCCCGTCCCGCGCCTTGCGGATACCCCTCCCCGACGTCCCATCCTCTTGAGTGTGGTCCGCGCCGCGCGCCTCGACAAGGGGCGACTGTCCCTCACGCCTGGAGGGTCCGCGCGAGCGTCTCGGCGAGTTCCTCCATGCGGTAAGGCTTTTGCACCGCGCCGCGCAACCCGTAGGCCTCGTCCTCGGCGACGATCGGGTCGATGTAATAGCCCGTGGCGACGATCGCGCGCACATCGGGCGCGCGCATGGCGAGCGCGCGCACGCACTCCTTGCCGCCCATGCCGCCCGCGACCGTGAGATCCAGGATCACGGCCGCGAACGGGGCCGTGGGACACGCCTCGTCGTAAAGCCGGATCGCCGCCTCCCCGCTCTCCGCCTCGGCGACGCGGTAACCGAGCCTGCGCAACAACTCGGCGCCGATCGCGCGCACGTCCGGGTCATCGTCCATCAAGAGGATGCGCTCGCCGCGGCCCGGGCGGGCGCGCTCCGGATCCCCATCGCGCGGGGCGCGCGCCGAGACCTGGGCCTTGCGCGTGCGCGGCAGATAGAGGGTGAGGGTCGTGCCCTGGCCGGACACCGAGTCGGCGATCACCGCCCCCTGATGGCGGCGCACGACCGAGTAGGTGACGGCGAGCCCCAGGCCGGTGCCGCTCGGCTTCAGGGAGAAGTACGGGTCGAAGATGCGCGGGAGGTGTTCGGGGGCGATGCCGGGGCCCGAGTCCTGGAAGGCGATCTCGACGTAGTCGCCCCCCGGGAGGTCCGCGGCCTCGCCGCTTGCGAGCGTGACGTTGCGCGCGCGCACCTGCAGGATGCCGGCCCCGCCCATGGCCTCCTTGGCGTTCAGGACGATATTCTGGATCACCTGGCCCATCTGGTCGGGATCGAAATCGATCGTCCCGAGGTCGTCCGGGATCGAGAAGGCCGAGCGCACCGCCGAGCCTTTCAGGAAGAACTCCGTGAGGTCGCGCACCAGATCCCCGATCGCGCCCGCCTTCTTGACGGGCGCGCCGCCCTTGGCGAAGGTCAGCAGCTGAAAGGTGAGCTCGCGGGCCCGCAGGCTCGCGCGCTCGGCGTCGGCGAGCGCGACCCGCAAGGCCTCGTCGTTCGGGGCATAGATCTTGGCGAGCGTGATGTTGCCAAAGATCGCGGTCAGGATGTTGTTGAAGTCGTGCGCGATGCCGCCCGCGAGCACGCCGAGGGCCTCGAGGCTGCGCGCCTTCTGGGCCTGTTCCGTGAGCGCCTGGTGCTCGGTCACGTCGCGGAAGACCACGACCGCCCCGCGCACATGCCCGGCCTCGTCGCGGATCGGGGCCGCCGAATCACTGACCCGGAGGACCCGCCCGTCGCGGGTCGTAAGGGTGAGCGCGCTCTTCAGGTGACGCGTCACCCCGCGCCCCAGGACCTCGCCGATCAGGCTCTCGGGGCGCGCCGCGGCGTCCTCCGGCGCCTGCCCCTCCCCCGTGCCCCCCTGAAGCGGCAGGACGGTCGCGATCGGCAGAAGACGCGCCTCGGCATCCCGAAAACCCGTCAGGCGCTCGGCCTCGCCGTTCAAGGCCAGCACCCGCCCGCCGGCGTCGGTGACGATGACGCCGTCGCCGATGCTCATGAGCGTCACCCGCCAGCGCTCGCGCTCCTCGCGCAGCGCCTGCGTGCGGGTCGCAATGACGCCCTCGAGCCCCGCGTTCAGGCGATCGAGCGATTCCGCGTGGCGCTTGGCCTCCTGCTGGGCGAAGACCGCGGCGGCGGCGAACACCGCCAGCAAAAATCCGCTCGTGAGCACGATCGCCGGCAGGCCGACCTCGATCTTGCGCAGGATCCGCGGCCCGGGACTCACCGACAGCCGCAGGGTCTGACCCAAAAACGGCAGGGGTCCTGCCTGCCGGTAACGACGGTCGCCCTTGTGTCCGTGCCGGAAGACCACGCGCGGCCCAAAGCCCACGGTCACATCGTAACCCCGCCAGAGGGTGGCGGTGATGCGCGAGAAGAGCCCGCTTGTGCTGAACACCCCAGCAAGCCACCCCTGGAAGCGCTGGTGCCGCCAGACGGGGGCCGCCACCACAAAGCCCCGGCCCCCGCGGAACAAGGGGATCAACGGGGTCATGACGGCCCGGCGCAGGGTACGGGCGCGCGCCAGCGCCTGGGCGCGCTCGGGGTCCGCGCGCAGGAGCCGGCCGACGACGTGCGCGCTGCCCGCGCGTGGGACGCGCCAGAGCACGCGCGTCGAGGGCGCGACCCAGTCGAGCGCCAGAAGGCCCGGGATATTCACCAGTAAGAGCCGGCCCTCGCGCCGGGCGCGCGCCATCGGAGGGACGCCCAAGGCACTCCAGCGCGCGGCCAGACGCGCCACCGCGAGCGGCCGGCGGGTCTCGCCGTGCAACTCGTAGGCGACCCCCTGCCAGGCGCTGGCGGTCATGCGCGCGAGCTCATCCTGCTCGTAGGTCCGCAACGCCCCGGCCAGCACCAGGGCCGCGGCCATGAACACGGTGGCGGTCACGAACGCAAGCCCGAACCGTCGCCGCCGCAACTCCTGCCAGCCGTAGCCCAAGGCCGCGACACCCGATACGAAGGTGGCCAAGGCCGCGGGCAAGGCGATCGCGCGCAGCCCACCCCAGATCGGCCACAAAGGCGCGAGCTGGCCGATAAGGCCCGCTGCGCCCAAGGCCATCAACAGCGCCCCCGAGGCCGGCCCGATGAAGCGCGCCCCCGAGAGCGCGGCAAAGGCGAGCGCCACGGCCGCGATGAGCATCATCAGGGCGGCGAGCGGCGGGGCGTGCGGGGGCGTGCGTCCGATCACGAACCCGGGCGTGAACAACAGATGGCTCAAGCCCCAGCGGGCGCCCAGGATCTCGCTCAAGACGATGAGCGTGCCGTAGAGGATCACCGGCAAGGCGCACACGACCGCCGTGCGCGCTAAGCCGCGCGACAAGGCCACAAGCCCAAGACCCAGGAGCGTAAAGGCGACCGCGGCGTTGAACGAGAGCGGCGCGAGCTGCGGGTCCCACTGCACAAGCGTGCCATTGACCGTCACCCAGCCGATGAGGGCGAGGACACCCACGAGGATATCGAGGCCCGCGGCCGCGAGCACCAGAAACGACCGAACAGCCGCTTGCCGATGGGAGATAGACACTGACCGTCCGTGATCAGGGGATGGAGAACTGCCTGATGCTACCTGAGCGCAGGCGTGGCGCAAAGCGCCGCCCCACCCCGAAGGCCGCGAGACTTCAGGCCGCTTGCGCCGCGAGGCACTGCGCCAAGGCCGATCGCCAGTCGGGCAAGGCGACCCCCGAGGCGCGCGCCAGCGCCTCGCAGGACAAGACCGAGTAGCGCGGCCGCCGGGCCGGTGTCGGGTAGGCGCTCGTTGGGATCGGGTGCACCGCGACCGCAAGGCCCAAACGCGCGACGATCTCGGCCGCGAACCCATGCCAGCTCGTGCTCCCGGCACAGCACAGGTGATAAAGCCCGGTGGGGCGCGCGTCATCCGGGCGCCCCAAGAGCGCGCAGGTGGCCTCGGCCAGCGCCGTGACGCTGGTGGGGCTCCCGAACTGATCGTCGACGATGCGCAGATCGCCACCGGCGGCGAGCCGCTTCACGGTCGTCAGAAAATTGCGCCCCGAGGCGCCATAGAGCCAAGAGGTGCGCAACACCAAGGCGCGCGCGCCCGAGGCGAGCACCGCCTCCTCGCCCGCGGCCTTGGACGCCCCGTACACGTTCAGGGGCGATACCCGATCGGTC
>DAHWKH010000077.1 GCA_027343725.1 Acidiferrobacteraceae bacterium | reverse complement strand
CGACCCCGGAGCGCTGCAAGGCGCGCAGCTTCCCGGCAAGCGGCATCAGGCGCGCCGCGGCGCGCGCCCCCTGAAAATATTCCCGCGGTTGCGGCTCGAACAGCATCACGAGCGTCGGCGCCCCCAAGGCCGCGGCGCGCGCGCGCAGCCCTGCGATGAGCTCCTGGTGCCCGCGATGAAAGCCGTCGAAATTGCCGATGGTCATCACCGCCCCGGCGTGGCGCGACCGGAGGTTGTGCTGCCCGCGAATACACTCCATGGAAAGACACTGATCGAAAGCGCCAAAGCTTATCGTATCGCCCCCAGGGGGTCCAGGCGCGGGACGCCTTAACAGGCCCAGTCGGGATCGAGCTCTTCGATGACCTCGCGCAACGGCCGGCGGGTCGCGTAATCCTCGCAGTACCCGTGGTAGTACCCGAGCTTGAGCTCCGGAAACCGCCAGCACAGATAGCCGTCGCCGGTGTCGAAGTCCACGAGCCACAAGCCCTTCACCACGACCCCCAGGCGCTCCATTTTCCCGACCCAGCGCTTGACCACCGCTTCGTACTGCTCCTCGGCCTCGTAAAGGCTCGCGCTCCCGGGCGGCAGCATCGCCAGAAGCCGGCGCAGGGGTTGCAGCTCGCGATAGGAGTGATAGGTGATGCGGCGCACGAGCGGAAACACGTCTTCGGCCTCGGCGAGCGTAAAAACGCGCGCCTCCCCGGCCGAACCGATTTGCCACACCGCCGCCATCATTCCTCGTTTCCTTCGGCCACCCGGTAGCGCAAGGCCCGCGGGCGCACCCCCATGATCCACATGGCACTACTATACACCGCGAGTCCGGCGATAATGCATCCGGCCAGGACGAGCGCGCGCTCCCACCCCGGGGCCCTCAGAAAAAACGCGCTCTCGCGCGCCGCCGGCATCAGGATCAACACCATGACCGCGCTCGCGAGCCCCACCTGGATCGTGAGTCGGCGCCAGCCCGGATGGGGCCGGTAGACGGCGTCCCGGCGCAGGCCGCGGTACAAAAGCCAGGCATTGAGCAGACCCGACAAGGTGGTCGCAAGCGCCAGGCCCGCGGCCGCGAGCGGCCAGATCAAGATGCCGTTGAAGACCATGTTGGCAACGAGCGCGATGCTCCCGATCTTCACCGGCGTGCGCGTATCCTGGCGCGCGTAGAAACCGGGCGCCAGCACCTTGATCAGGACGAACGCCGGTAGCCCGAGGGCGAAGGCGATCAAGACCCAATGCGTCTGAACGGCCGCCTGCGCGCTGAAGGCCCCATAGCGATACAACGTCACGATGATCGGCATCGAGAGCACGATCAGCGCCGCGGCGGCCGGCACCGCGATCACGATCACCCAGCGCAGCGCCCAGTCGAGGGTCGCCGCGAACTCCGACATCGAGGCGCGCGTATGTTTGCCAGCAAGGTGCGGCAAAATCACGGTGCCGAGCGCGACCCCGAAGATCCCCAAGGGGAACTCGAGGAGGCGATTGGCGTAATAGAGCCACGAGATGCTCCCGGTGACCAAAAACGAGGCGAGCACCGTGTCGACCACGAGGTTGATCTGCGCGATCGAGGACCCGAAAAGCCCCGGGACCATCAGGCGGAACACGCGCCGCACGCCGGGGTGGCGAAAGGAGACCCGAAAGCGCGGCAGCAGACGCTCGCGCAGAAGGAACGGGATCTGGAACACGAGCTGCAAAACGCCCCCGCCGAAGACGCCCCAGGCGACGATCACCGCGGGCTCGTTCGTATGCGGTGCGATGACGCCCGCCGCCAGGATCAGGCTCAGGTTGAGCAGCACGGGCGTGAACGCCGCGGCGGCGAAGCGCCCGCGCGCGTTCAGCATCCCGGCCGCCATCGCGACGAGCGAGATGAAGAGCAGGTAGGGGAAGGTGATGCGCAGGAGCGTCACCGCGAGTTGGTATTTCGCCGGTTGCGACAAAAACCCGGGCGCCAGCACGAAAATGATGGCCGGGGCCGCCAGCACCCCGAGCGCCGTCACCGCGAGCAATACGAGCAGAAACGCGCCCGCCATGTGATCGGCGAAGGTGCGCGCCTCGTCCTCGGACGCGGAACCGGGCTTTTGGAGGTATCCCGAAAAGACCGGCACGAAGGCCTGGGAAAACGCGCCCTCGCCGAAGATCCGGCGAAAGAAGCTCGGGATCCGGAACGCCACGAAAAACGCGTCGGCAAGCGCCGTCGTGCCCAGGAGCCGCGCGAGCAGAATGTCGCGCGCAAACCCCGTGATGCGCGAGATGAGCGTCATCCCGCCGGTTGCGAATACCGAGCGCACGAGGCCCCCGGTCCCGCGGGTCTCGATGAGGCCGTCCTCCCGCGGCTCGCTCACGCGTCATCCCCCATGCCGACCACCGGTCCTCCGCCTGCGCCTTGGCAAAGCCCGCAATCTATCACAGCGCGTGCGCGCCGCTCACCTGTCGATGTCAACCCAAATCAGAAATGTCCCCTTCTGACCAAAGCAGAAATGTCCCCTGTCCGTGAGGCGATGGTGTTACCGCGTCGCGGTCCGGCGGGCCACGGCCAGACGGGTCTGGGCGTTCCAGGGATGGTCGGGGGCGGGTT
>DAHWKH010000061.1 GCA_027343725.1 Acidiferrobacteraceae bacterium | reverse complement strand
TTTCGGGTCCCCGAATTTCTTGGCACCGCATTTCTCCTGGCCGTATTGGGCCTGCTCGTGCGCTATCTCCTCGGAACCTGACGCCCGTGCCCTTGTTTGCCCAGATCATCAACCTGCTCGCGGCGCTCTTTCTGCTGACGGCCTTCGCCATGCTGTCCCAGCGACGCCTTGCCAATCTCATCAATCTCTATGCTTGGCAGGGCCTGATCCTGACCCTCGGAATCGCGGTCGCCGCTTACGGCACGCGGAGCATCCATCTGTATGTATCAGCGCTCGTGAACGGCGTCCTCAAGGTCGTCGCCATCCCCATGCTGCTGCGCCGCCTCGTGCGCCGGCTCGATGTGCAATGGGACCGGGAGAGCCTCGTGCGCATCCCGACCATGATGCTGATCGGGCTCGCGCTCGTCGTGTTCGCGTTCAACGCCTCCCTGCCGATCGCGGACTTTGCGCACACGGCCGATCATGAAACCGTCGGTATTGCGCTCGCCAGCGTCCTCTTGTCGCTGCTCACCATGATCCTGCGCACCACGGCCGTGTCACAGGTGATCGGCTTCCTGGCCCTCGAAAACGGCCTCATTTTCGCGGCGACCAGCGTGACTTATGGCATGCCGATGGTTATCGAGTTCGGTATCGCGCTCGACGTCATTGTCGGGATTTTCATTCTCGGAGTCGTCTTTTTCCACATCCGCAGCCAATTCGACAGCCTCGATCTCCATCACATGGAGGGACACGGAGAGTAGCCATGGTGCTCCTTTGGGTCATTCTTATCCCGCTTGCGGGCGGCGTGTTCCTCGGCGCACTGGGTCATCGCCGCTGGGCCTTTTTCGCCAACATCGCCTTCAGCGCCGCGACCGCTCTCGCCGCCTGCGTCATGACCGCGGATGTCCTGCGCGCAGGCCCTCTGTTGGCCTTGCGGCAGCAGTTCTTCATCGACCCTCTGAACGTGTTTCTGGTCGATCTCACAGCACTCGTGGGTCTGACGACGTCGATATTCAGCCGATCCTATATGCGCGTGGAGGATCGCCTCGGGCACCTGACCCAGGCGCGCCTGCGTGCCTATCACGCCATGTATCAGCTGTTCCTCTTCACCATGCTGCTCGCGCTCACGACCAACAACATCGGTGTCCTTTGGGTCGCCATGGAGGGCGCAACTCTCAGCACGGCGTTGCTCGTAAGCCTCTACCGTACGCCGCAAGGTCTGGCTGCCGCCTGGAAGTCCATCATCCTGTGCGGGGTGGGGATCGCCTTGGCCCTTCTCGGGACGATCCTCGTCTATTTTGCAGCCCACGCCGTCCTCGGCGCCGGCGGGGCGCTCCTGTGGACGCGATTGGAGGCGGTGAAGGCACGGCTCGACCCGGCGGTCATGGCGGTCGCCTTCGTGTTCCTGGTCGTCGGCTACGGCACCAAGGTCGGGCTCGTCCCTCTGCACAACTGGTTGCCGGATGCGCATGCCGAAGGCCCGGCGCCGATTTCAGCGCTGCTTTCGGGCCTGCTTTTGAACGTGGCGCTCTATGCGATCGTGCGCTTCAAGGCGCTGGCCTCGGGCACCCCCGATGCGCATTGGCCGGCGGCGCTCATGATGGGGTTCGGGCTCGTCTCGGTATTGGTCGCCACCTTCTCGTTGGGCCGCCAGCGCGATGTCAAGCGGCTGTTTGCCTATTCATCCATCGAACACATGGGACTTGCGACATTCGCATTCGGCATGGGGGGTCCGCTCGCCAATTTCGCGGCGCTCTTGCACATGACCGTGCACTCGCTCACGAAGTCCTCGATATTCTTCACGAGCGGGCATGTCGCTCAGAAGGCCGGCACCCGGGATACACAGCGTATCGCGGGCGTCATGGACAGCAGTCCGGCCGCGGGGTGGGCATTCCTATTGGGCGGTCTCGCCATTCTCGGCATGCCGCCGTTCGGCGTCTTTGCGAGCGAATTCTTGATCCTCACGGCCGCCGTGCACGACGCTCCGTGGTCCGTGCCGCTCCTGATCCTGGCGCTTGGCGTCGCCTTTGCGACGATCTTTCAGGCGACCCAGGGCATGGTGTTTGGCGCAAGCCCCGGCCCGCGGGGGTCGAGGGATCTCGCGCTCGCCCCGTCGTTTGTGCACCTTGCGCTCGTTCTCGCGCTGGGTCTTTACATCCCGCATGCGCTGGCCGCCTGGTACGCCGCGGCCGCGCGTCTGGCGGGGCGGTAAGCGAGGGGTCCCGATATGGCACAGGATCGCGCGAGCGCTGTCACCTGGACCCGGTTGCCGGGGGCCTGCCCGATTGACCATGCCTGCGTCGATGTCGACCAATGGCGCCTGATAGGCGCGCACTGTCGCGAGACCTCCGGGCGCCTGGCCGCGCTCTGGGGCAGCGACGAGCGCGTCGCGGGACGGGGTTTGCTCGTGCACGCCCTGCTGGTCTCCGAGTCAGGCTGGTCGTGGATCTCCCTCGACGCCGGCGCCACCCAACCGTGGTTTCCGTCCCTCGATGCCCTGTTTCCCACCGCGGCACGACTCGAGCGCGCCCTCTGGGACCTCTTAGGGATCGCGTCCGATAAACGCGACAAGCGCCCGTGGATCCGGCAGGGCGCGTGGGGACCCGCGGACTTTCCGTTGCGCCGCGACTTCACGCAGACCCATGCAGCGGCAACGGGCGACCCCTATCCCTTCGTCGTGGTCCGCGGCAGCGGCGTCCACGAGATCGGGGTCGGCCCCATCCATGCCGGTACGATCGAGCCCGGGCATTTCCGGTTCTCGGTCGTGGGCGATGAGATCCTGCGCCTGGAGACACGATTCGGTTATGCGCACAAAGGCGTTGAGAAGCGCCTCGAGGCCTTGCCTCTGAAAGATGGGTGGCGCTTGGCCGGACGGATCTGCGGCGACAGTTCCGCGGCTTATGCCGGGGCTTACGCCATGGCTTTGGAGGCTATGAACGGATGCGAGGTTCCGCCACGCGCCCTTTGGCTGCGCGCCCTTCTATGGGAACGTGAACGCATCGCGAATCACCTGGGCGATCTCGGCGCGCTTTGCCAGGATGGGGGCCTGGCGTTTGGGCACACGCAGTTCGGCCTCTTGAAAGAGCAATGGCTGATGACCCACGGCCGCCTCTTCGGGCATCGCTATCTCATGGACACAATCATCCCGGGCGGCGTAGCCTGCGACCTGGACGCTGCCGCCTGCGAGGTCCTCGAAGCGGAATGCGCGACGGTCCTCGCGACGAGCCGTCGCCTCCAGGATATTATCGACAATCACGCCGGGCTTCAGGAGCGGTTTCTGGGCACTGGGCGCCTGGACATGGGCGATGCGCGGTCCTTGGGGGCTGTCGGACTCGCCGCGCGGGCCAGCGGGATAGCCTTGGATTTACGCGCGCGCCATCCATTGCCGCCCTACGATCATCTCCAGACGCGTCTGGCCTTGCGTACGCAAGGCGATGTCGCCGCGCGGGTCGCGGTTCGTTTCGATGAGATCTTCGAGTCCTTGCGGCTCATCCACGAAATACTCGCGTACTTGCCGCAAGGTCCAGTCCGGGCCCGCTGCGAGGACCCAGGGGGCCGCCTGGGCTTTGGCGCCGTGGAAGGTTGGCGCGGCGAAGTCCTGGTGGCCATAACCCGCGCGCCGTCCGGGGCGACCCATCACGTGCATATCCACGACCCGTCTTGGCAGAACTGGCCGCTCCTCGAGCGGGCGGTCCTTGGAGACCTCGTGCCGGATTTCCCGCTCATCAACAAATCGTTCAACCTCGCTTACAGCGGCCACGATCTGTAATCCCCATGTATAAACTGATCCGGCAAATTTTCCGAACCGGGATCCGGCATCCGCCTCGGAGGGTGTTGGCCGAAACCCCCGCGCAGGGTCCGACGCTCGCGGCGGCGCTTGGGCGGTCGCTCGCGGTGCGCCACGTCGATGCCGGCTCCTGCAACGGGTGCGAGCTCGAAATCCAAGCGCTCGGCAACGCCCTTTATAATCTCGCGGCCCTTGGGGTGCGCTTGGTCGCGAGCCCGCGACACGCGGATATCCTGCTCGTCACGGGGCCGGTCTCACGGGCGATGGCGGATCCGTTGCGTGCGGCCTACGCGGCCATGCCCGCCCCCAAACGCGTCCTGGCGCTGGGGGATTGCGCGCGCGGATGCGGGATCTACACGGCCAATTACGCGACAGTCGGAGCGGTCGGTGATGTGATACCGGTCGATGGCGTGATAGCGGGATGTCCGCCGTCGCCGGAGGCGATCCGCGCCGCCTTCATCGCTCTCTTGGGCCTCTGACCCGCGCGCCGTTCCCGCCGTTGCGCGGGTTGGCGCCCGCGCCGGTTGGATAGCAGCGGACCTCGAGGGGTCCCTCACCCGCGACCCAAGGGCCCTAGTCCCAGGACAGGGCCCCGCCGGTCTGGTACTCCGTCACCCGGGTCTCGAAGAAGTTCTTCTCCTTCTTGAGATCCAGTACCTCGCTCATCCAGGGGAAGGGATTGGTGGCCCCGGAAAACGGCGTCGGAAGCCCGATCTGCTGGCAGCGCCGATTGGCGATGAATTTCAGGTAGTCGTCGAACATCGCGGCGTTCAGGCCCAGCACGCCGCACGGCATGGTGTCGACGGCGTACTGGTATTCGAGCGCGACCCCTTGTTTGATGAGGTCCATGATCTCCTGCTGGAAGGCCTCCGTCCACAGCGTCGGGTTCTCGATCTTGATCTGGTTGATGAGGTCGATCCCGAAGTTCAGGTGCATCGATTCATCGCGCAGAATGTACTGAAACTGCTCGCTCGCCCCCACCATTTTGTTGCGCCGGCCGAACGACAGCATCTGGACAAAGCCGACGTAGAAGAAGATACCTTCCATGATGACGTAGTAGCCGATCAGGTTCCGGAGGAACCGCCGATCGTTCTCCTCGGTGCCGGTGGAGAACCGGCTGTCCATGAGTTCGCGCGTGAACTGCAGCTCGAAGGCGTCCTTGTCCGAGATGCACGGGACCTCGCGGTACATATTGAAGATCTCGCCCTGATCGAGTCCCAGGCTCTCGACGATGTGCTGGTAGGCGTGGGTGTGCAACGCCTCCTCGAAGGCCTGGCGCAGGAGATACTGGCGGCACTCGGGGTTCGTGATGTGGCGGTAGATCGCGAGCACCAGGTTGTTGGCCACGAGTGAGTCGGCGGTCACGAAGAACCCGAGATTGCGCTTGATGATCAGTCGCTCGTCGGGGGTGAGCCCGTTCGGGTCCTTCCAGGTCGCGATGTCCCGCGACATGTTGATCTCCTGCGGCATCCAATGGTTGGCGCAGGCATCGAGATATTTCTGCCACGCCCACTGGTACTTGAACGGCACCAGCTGGTTGACGTCGGCCTGGCAGTTGATGATGCGCTTGTCGTCGACCTGGACGCGCGCGGAGCCGATTTTCAAATCCTCGAGACCGGTCAGGCCGGCCTGGGCCGCCTTGGTCCCCGGGGACGTGTGAGTGTCGAAGTCGAGCATGGTCTCCTCCTCAATGATCGCTTACTGGCACGCTTCGCACTGCGGATCGTTGATCGCGCAGGCCTGCGGCAACTCGGCCACCGGGCCGCGCACGGCGTTCAGCGTCCCGTCGTGCAGGGTGGATTTCTCCACCGAGGTCGCGCCGAGCGTCCGCAGGTAATAGGTGGTCTTGAGCCCCTTTTCCCATGCCAGCATGTACATGTCCGAGAGTTTACGCCCCGAGGGTTCGGCCATATAGAGGTTCAAGCTCTGCGCTTGGTCGATCCACTTCTGGCGCCGCGAGGCGGCCTCGATGAGCCACTTGGGCTCGACCTCGAAGGCGGTCGCGTACAAGGCCTTCAGATCCGTGGGCATGCGCTCGATCGCGCCCACGCGCCCGTTGTAGTACTTGAGATCGTTGACCATCACCGGGTCCCAGAGGCCGCGTTCCTTCAAATCCCGGACCAGATACTCGTTCAGGACCGTGAATTCCCCCGAGAGGTTCGATTTGACGAACAGGTTCTGATAGGTGGGCTCGATGCTTTGCGCGACACCCGCGATGTTGGAGATCGTGGCGGTGGGCGCGATCGCAAGGCAGTTCGAATTGCGCATGCCGTGTTGGCGGATGGCCGCGCGCACCCGCTCCCAGTCGAGGCTCGTGGCGCGATCCATGGTCAGGCCGCCGCCCCGGGCCTCATCCACGAACGCGATGCTGTCGATCGGCAGGATCCCCTGCTCCCAGAGCGACCCGGCATAGCTTGCGTACACGCCGCGCTCGCACGCGAGTTCGCTCGAGGCGAGCAGGGCATAGTAGCTCACGGCCTCCATCGAGTGGTCCGCGAACGTCACGGCGCCATCCGAGCCGTAGGGCAGGCGCAGCTTGTACAGCGCGTCCTGGAATCCCATGAGCCCAAGACCCACCGGGCGATGGCGCAGATTGGCGTTGCGCGCCTGCGGCACCGAGTAGTAATTGATGTCGATGACGTTGTCGAGCATGCGCATCGCGGTGCGCACCGTGCGCTCGAGTTTCGGCATATCGATGCCGCCTTCGGCGGTCACGTGCGCCGCGAGATTCACCGACCCGAGGTTGCACACGGCGATTTCGGCGTCCGAGG
>DAHWKH010000054.1 GCA_027343725.1 Acidiferrobacteraceae bacterium | reverse complement strand
ATCGACAAGATCTCGCGCAAATCGGACAACCCCTCCATCACCCGGGACGTGTCCGGTGAAGGGGTGCAGCAGGCATTGCTGAAGCTGATCGAGGGGACGGTGGCCTCGGTGCCCCCGCAGGGCGGGCGCAAGCACCCGCAGCAGGAGTTTCTGCAGGTCGATACCCGCAATATCCTGTTCATCTGCGGCGGGGCCTTCTCGGGGCTCGAGAAGGTCATCCAGGATCGCTCCGAGAAGAGCGGCATCGGCTTCAACGCCGAGATCCAAAGCCGTGTGGTGAACCGGCGGGCGAGCGACATCTTCCGCGGAGTCGAACCGGAAGATCTGATTAAGTTCGGCCTGATCCCCGAATTTGTCGGGCGTTTGCCGGTGATCGCGGTTCTGGACGAACTCGACGAGGCGGCCTTGATTCAGATCCTGACAGAACCTAAGAATGCTCTGATTAAGCAATATCAGAAGCTTCTGAAGTTCGAAGGCGTGGACCTGGAGGTCCGGGACGACGCGCTCGTGAAAGTGGCGCGCCGGGCGATGGACCGAAAGACCGGGGCGCGCGGGTTGCGTTCGATCCTCGAACACGTGCTGTTGGAGGTGATGTTCGACCTCCCGTCGCTCGAAAACGTCAAGAAGGTCGTGATCGACGAGGGCGTGATCGCCGATACCAGCAAGCCGCTTTTGATCTACGCCGACCACGAGGAGCAGGGGAGCCCCAAGCGCGCGTCCACGCGTCCTTAAGGCCTTGGCCCGCCCGCAGAAGAGCCCCGTCCCGGGCCTTGATTTTGAGGCCGCACGAGCCCAATTACGAACCTGACAGGCCTTGGGGTGTGACCTCGAGGCCCCACTTCGACGCAGTGCGTCCAAGGGGCATCCATGACTGAAGAACCGCGTATACCGGAAGTGTCCGACGCCTCCCCCGTACCGGTGTTGCCGTTGCGGGACGTGGTCGTTTTTCCGCACATGGTGATCCCGTTGTTCGTGGGACGCAAAAAGTCCATCCACGCCCTCGAGCGCGCCATGGAGGGCGGCAAGCAGATCATGCTGGTGGCCCAGAGGAGCGCCTCGGATGACGACCCAACCCCCGAGAGCATCCATACGATCGGGACCGTGGCGAACATCCTGCAGCTCCTGAAGCTGCCTGACGGGACCGTGAAGGTGCTGGTGGAGGGCGACCAGCGGGCGGAAATCGTGCGCTTCGTGGACGTCGACGAGATGTTCTCGGCCGAGATCCAGCGCCTGGGGGCCGAGGGTCTGAACGACAAAGAGGGCGAGGCCCTCATGCGCTCGGTCTTGAGCGAGTTCGACCAGTACGTCAAGTTGAACATGAAGATCCCGCCCGAGATCCTGACCTCGCTCGCGGGCATCGACGACCCGGGCCGGCTCGCGGATACGGTGACGGCGCACTTGAGCCTCAAGATCGACGAGAAGCAGCAGATTCTCGAGATGCTGAACGTGCGCGACCGCCTGGAGCACATCCTCGGCGTGATGGAGTCCGAGATCGATCTCTTGCAGGTGGAAAAGCGCATCCGCGGCCGGGTGAAGCGGCAGATGGAGAAGAGCCAGCGCGAGTACTACCTGAACGAACAGATGAAGGCCATTCAGAAGGAGCTCGGGGACCTCGAGGACACGCCGAACGAGACCGAAGAGCTCGCTTTGAAGATCAAGAAGGCCGGGATGCCGAAAGAGGCCCGCGAGAAGGCGCAGGCCGAGCTCAACAAGCTCAAGATGATGTCACCGATGGCCGCGGAGGCCACGGTCGTGCGCAACTACATCGACTGGCTGGTGGCGGTGCCTTGGAAGAAGCACAGCAAGATCCGCAAGGACCTGGCCGAGGCCGAGCGCATCCTGGAAGCGGACCATTACGGTCTCGAGAAGGTGAAGGAGCGCATCATCGAATACCTCGCGGTCCAACAGCGCGTGAACAAGGTCAAGGGACCGATCCTGTGTCTCGTCGGCCCGCCGGGCGTGGGCAAGACGTCGCTTGGCCAGTCGATTGCGCGCGCCACCAACCGCAAGTTCATCCGCATGTCGCTCGGCGGCGTGCGGGATGAGGCCGAGATCCGCGGCCACAGGCGCACCTACATCGGGTCGTTGCCGGGCAAGATCATCCAGAACATGGGCAAGGCCAAGGTGCGCAACCCCTTGTTCATGCTCGATGAAGTGGACAAGATGGCGATGGATTTCCGGGGGGATCCGTCGTCGGCGTTGCTCGAGGTGCTGGATCCGGAACAGAACCACACATTCAACGACCACTATCTCGAGGTGGATTACGACCTCTCGGACGTGATGTTTGTCGCCACCTCCAACAGCCTGAATATTCCCGGGCCGCTTTTGGACCGCATGGAGGTCATCCGCTTATCGGGTTACACCGAGGAAGAGAAGATCAACATCGCGCTACGCTATCTCGTGCCGAAGCAAAAGCAGAACAACGGCCTGAAGGACCAGGAGTTGGATCTCTCCGAGTCCGCGATCCGCGACATCGTGCGCTATTACACGCGCGAGGCCGGCGTGCGCAATCTCGAGCGCGAGATCGCGAAGATCGCGCGCAAGGTCGCGCGCGAGCTCTTGCTCGACGCCAAGCGCGATCACGCGACGGTCAACGCCAAGAACCTGGACAAGTATCTGGGGGTCAGGCATTTCCGCTACGGGATGGCGGAGAAGAGCAATCAGGTGGGCCAGGTCACGGGACTGGCGTGGACCGAGGTGGGCGGCGAGTTGCTGACCATCGAGAGCGCCCTGCTGCCGGGCAAGGGCAAGCTCACCATAACGGGCAAGCTCGGCGATGTCATGCAGGAATCGATCCAGGCGGCCATGAGCGTGGTGCGTTCGCGCGCGGCCTCGCTCGGCATCCCGGAGGATTTCTATCAGAAGCACGATTTCCATCTGCACGTGCCCGAGGGCGCGACCCCGAAGGACGGGCCGAGCGCGGGGATCGGCATGTGCACCGCCATGGTCTCGGTTTTGACCGGCATTCCGGTGCGCGCGGACGTGGCGATGACGGGCGAGATCACGTTGCGCGGCGAGGTGTTGCCGATCGGCGGCCTCAAGGAGAAACTGTTGGCGGCGCATCGCGGCGGCATCAAAACCGTGGTGATTCCCGAGGAGAATCGCAAGGATCTCGTGGAGATTCCGAAGAATATCCTCGAGTCGCTGACCGTGAAGCCGTTGCGCTGGATCGACGAGGTGTGGGAGGTGGCGCTCGAGCATATGCCCAAGCCCGCCCCGGATGCCAAAGACGAGCCGCCGCGCGAGGCCGAGCCCGCCGGGACGAAGGTGATCACGACCCATTAGCCGCTTTTCTTGACAGCGGCGGGCGCCCACTTGTATAAGGGCACTCTACCGCGAAGCGGGCGGACAAGACCGGCTTTGAATCACGAAAAAAGGGGGAGCATCCCGTGAATAAATCGGAACTGATCGAGAAAGTGATGGAACACGCCGATCTGAACAAGGCCCAGGCGGCACGTGCCGTGGACGCGGTGTTCGACAGCATCACCCAGGGCTTGCGGGATGGGGAGACAGTCAATCTCGTGGGTTTTGGGACGTTCTCGGTCGGGGAACGGGCGGCGCGCAGCGGGCGCAATCCGCGCACCGGCGAAACCATCGACATCGCGGCCTCGCGGAATCCGCGCTTCAAGGCTGGCAAAGGCCTCAAGGATGCCGTAAATTAGCGACCCTTCGGTCGGTGGACAGCGCTGTTGTCCGGGTGCTTAGCTCAGCTGGTAGAGCATCTCCCTTACAAGGCGAATGTCGGGGGTTCGAGCCCCTCAGCACCCACCATACCCGTCAATGGAGTGGTAGTTCAGTTGGTTAGAATACCGGCCTGTCACGCCGGGGGTCGCGGGTTCGAGTCCCGTCCACTCCGCCAATTCTCGGACTGGGAGCAGTCGAGCCCGTTCACACGATATGCTGAACGCACTGCGTGAAAAGACTCAAGGTCTCATAGGCGCGGCCCTTCTGGTCGTGCTGGTGGTCCCCTTCGTGTTGTGGGGCGTCAGCTCCTATTTCGGCGGCGCATCCGCGGTCTATGTCGCGCGCGGGCGCGGCTTCAAGATCAGCAGCACGGCGTTCGAGGGCGCGCTTTCCCGTCAGCGCGCGGCCTTGGCGCGCGCCTACGGGAAGGATTTGAATCCCGCGGTCCTGAGCAGCCGCAAGTTCAAAAAGGCGGTCCTGAACGGCCTCATCGATAAGACCCTGCTTCTGGCCGATGCCCACAAGGCCGGTTATACGGTGAACCGCACCGAGCTCGCGCAAGAGATCCGCCACATCCCGGCGTTTCGCGTCAAGGGTCATTTCCAGGAATCCCGTTACCAGGCGATCCTGGCGGCCCAGGGTCTCACGGTCCCGCAATTCGAGCGGCGCGTGCGCGATCTGACGCTCGTGGATCAGGTCAAGGCCGGGATTCTCGCGAGCGCCTTCGTGCCGGCGGCCGAGGTCAAGACCGCGGCGCGCGTGTTCGGCGAGAAGCGCACCGTGAGTTACGTGGTGCTCTCGGCACACCAGTTCGCCGCGCATGTGGCGGTGACGCCAGCCGCGATCCAGCACTATTACGCCGCCCATGCCTCCGCGTTCCGCCTGCCGCAGGAGGTGCGCATCGCCTACGTGGTGTTGTCGCCGCAGGCGATCATGCGCCGCATGCACGCAGCGATCGGCATGCGCGCGCTGCAAAAGGCCTATCAGGAGCACATCCGGCAGTTCACGCAGCCCGCCGCGCGCGATGTGAGCCACATCATGATCGCGCTGCCCGCGCATCCGACGCCGGGTGCGATCGCGAAGGCCAAGGCGCGGCTCGAGGCGATTCGCGCCCGCATCCTGCACGGTGCGTCGTTCGCGGCCATGGCGCGGCGCTATTCCGAGGATTCGGCAACCCGGGCATCCGGCGGGAGTCTTGGGTACGTCACGCGTGCGGAGCTGTCAAAGCCCGTGGGGCGGGCCGCGTTCGCCCTGCCCGTCGGTCAGGTGAGCCAGCCGGTCGTCGGTCATTCCGGGGTGCATCTCCTCGAGGTCACCAAGGTGCGGGCACCGGTGGTCACGCCGTTCGCCTCGGTGAAGTCCGATCTGATCCGCATGATCGCCAAGGCGCGCGCCCGCAAGGCGCTTTATCACCTCTCCGAGCGGTTGCGCAACGCCGCCTTCGAGCACCCGCACAGCCTGGTGCCGGCCGCGCACCGACTGGGGCTCACGATCCACAAGAGCGGCTGGTTCGGACCCCGGGGCGGCAAGGGCGTGGCGGCCTTCGCCAAGGTGGTGAAGGCGGTCTTTGCGCCCAAGGTGCTCGCGGGGCGGCGTAACACCCACGCGCTCTCCGTCGGCGAGGACGCCCTTTTGGTGGCGCACGTCATCGCGCGCCGCCCGGCACGCACCGAGCCTCTCGCGCAAGTGCGGGACGTGGTCGTGCGGGATGTGCGCGCGCAGCTTGCGCGCCGCCGGATGGCGCACAAGGAGCAACTCCTCGTGTCCGAGATCCACAAGGGCGCCCCGCTTGCGCGCATCGCGCAGCAAATGGGACTCGTGCGTCGTGCGCCGGCCCCGTTTCGCGCCAGCGCCACGGACCTGCCGCGGCCGCTCGTGCAGGCGGCGTTCCGCGCCAAACCCCCGCACCCGCACGGATCGGTCGGGACGGCGGCCTTGTCGCACGGGCGGGTCGCGGTGTTCGTTTTGCACACGGTCATGATGGGCCACGCTGCGCCCGGCAGCGCGGCCTACCTCAAGCTGGCCAAGGCCTTCACGACTCAGGCGGGTGAACTCGATTATCTCTCGTACATGAAAAGCCTGCGCGCACGCGCCCACGTGCGCATCCATCCGGGCGTCCTCTAAAGGACGGGGCGTCTAGGCGTCTAGGCCGCGCCCATTCCGACCATGTGGTAGCCGGAGTCGACGTAGAGGATTTCGCCGGTGATGCCGGAGGCGAGGTCCGAGGCCAGAAAGGCGGCCGCGTTGCCCACCTCCTCGATCGTGACGCCGCGACGCAAAGGCGCGTTGCGTTCGTAGTACTCGAGCATTTTCCGAAAATCGCTGATGCCCGCCGCGGCAAGGGTCC
>DAHWKH010000049.1 GCA_027343725.1 Acidiferrobacteraceae bacterium | reverse complement strand
TGGAGCGCGTGATCGCGTCCGGGCGGGTCCGGATCGGGAATCGGGTCGCAAAACTCGGCGAGCGCGTATCCCCCGGAGAGGCGATCGAGATCGACGGCTGGCGGGTGACGGCCCGCGCGCCGACACGCGCCGGCCGGGTGTTGATGTACCACAAGACGGCGGGCGAGATGTGCACCCGCCGCGATCCCAAGGGACGGCCGCTCGTGTTCGACAAGCTGCCGCCGATCCGCACCGGGCGCTGGGTCGCCGTCGGGCGCCTCGACGTCAACTCCTCGGGGCTTATGCTCTTCACGACCGATGGCGAACTCGCCGCGCAGCTCATGCACCCCGCGCGCGGGCTCGTGCGCCGATACGCCGTGCGGGTCCTTGGGCGCGCCGATTCCGCGGCCCTTACGCGGCTCACCCAGGGCATCGTGCTCGAAGACGGCGAGGCGCGCTTCGGTGAGGTGCGGGATGCCGGCGGCGACGGCGCGAACCACTGGTATCACGTCACCATCACCGAGGGGCGCAAGCGTGAGGTGCGGCGCCTGTTCGCGGCGGTCGGCCTCACCGTGAGCCGCCTCATGCGCATAGCCTATGGTCCGATCAATCTCCCGCGCACCCTGCGTCCCGGGGCGAGCCGCTTGCTGTCCGCGCCGGATGTGGAGGCACTCTATCGGGCCGCGGGCCTGACGGTCCCCGCACGCCGATCGTGAGACGGGCCGCCCTTGCGCGCGTCTATGACCGTCTCCTCGGCCGCTACGGCGCCCGCGGGTGGTGGCCGGCGGACACGCCGTTCGAGGTCATGGTCGGGGCGATTCTCACGCAGAATACCTCCTGGACCAACGTGACGCGGGCGCTCGCCGCCCTGCGCGCGCGGATCCCTCTGACGGCGCGCGCCATCGTCGATCTCCCAAGCGACGAGCTCGCAGATCTGCTGCGCCCGGTCGGCTACTTCCGCGTGAAGGCCAGGCGCCTGCAGGCGTTTTGCCAGTGGCTCCTGGCGCAAGGGGGGGTCGAGGGGCTCGCGCGCCAGGAGACGGCCGCCCTGCGCCCGGCCTTGCTCGCGGTCCACGGCGTGGGGCCGGAGACCGCGGACGACATGCTGTTGTACGCGCTCGCGAGACCGGTGTTCGTGGTCGATGCCTACACGCGACGCTTGTTTGCGCGTCTCGGCCTCGCGACGGGACGGGAGGACTACGAGGCGCTGCGCGCGCAGATCGAGGCGGCACTGCCGCGCGAGCTCGCGCGCTATCAGGAGTATCACGCCTTGATCGTCGAGCACGGCAAAACGACGTGCAAAAGCCGCCCCCTGTGCGCGAACTGCGTCTTAAGGCGCATGTGCCCGGCGGCCGAGCGGGCACCGAGGGACTCGTAGCCATGGAACGATTCGCGCGCGCCGTGGGGCTCGGGCATAATGCCCTCTGGCACGGACCGGGCGCGCGGTCCGTTCGCGGGCGCCCGGGAGAGGTCCGGGAGGCCCGCGGCGGGTGGCGCGGGGCGGGGCTTTAATTGAGAGTGAGCGGATGAAACGGAAGCGGGCGGCGGTGGGATTGCTGGGAGCGCTGTTGCTGACCGGGTGCGCAACCGCGGGCACGCGTCCGACGCGCGGTCCCGACGACCCTTTGAAGCCGATCAACAAACGCATCTTTGCGTTCAATCAGGGGCTTGACCGGGTCATCGTGAAGCCCACCGCCGAGGCGTACGTGGGACTGACGCCCTTGCCGATGAGGCGCGGGGTGAGCGACGTCTTCTCGAACCTCGAGGACATCGAGGTGATCGTGAACAAGGCGCTGCAGGGGCGGGCGCGGGGCGCGCTCCTCGAGACCGCGCGTTTTCTCGTGAATTCGACGCTCGGGCTCTTGGGCGTGATCGACGTCGCGACACCCATGGGCCTGCCGGCGCGCAGCGCGGACTTCGGCGAGACCCTGGCGTCGTGGGGGGTGCCGAGCGGGCCGTATCTCGTGCTGCCCCTGTTCGGCCCGAGCGATGTGCGCGACGGCATCGGCATCGCCTTTGATACCTATACGAATCCGGCCACCTACTTAAGCGACCCGTCCGCGCGCTGGAGCGCCTACACCTTCCAGCTCATCGACACCCGATCGCATTACCTGCATCAGGGCTTCCTCATCCGGATGGCGGCCGCGGGCCACGAGTACACCTTCGTGCGCGATGCGTTCTGGCAAAAACGCCGGGCCCAGATCCGGGCCTTGCGGTCGGGCCGCTGAGGATTTCTTTTTTTGGTGCCGACAGGGTAAAATCGCCGCTTTCCGCGCCGCAGGGCGCCTATCGGGGGATTTATGGTAACAATTCGGCTGGCTCGCCGGGGCGCGAACAAACGGCCTTTCTATTCGATCGTGGTGGCCGACAAGCGCCGGGCGGCGGGTGGCGCCTTTATCGAGAGAGTGGGATTTTTCAATCCGCTCGCCAACGGTGCCGAGGAACGGCTGCGCATCGACCGGGAGCGCGTGCAGTACTGGCTGGAGCGCGGCGCGCAGGCCTCAGAGCGGGTCGCCGGGCTCTTGAAGGCCTCGTCCTAGCGGACCTATGGCCAGGCGCGCATCCGGCGCGTGGGTGGAAGTCGGCCGGGTGGCCGGGGTGTACGGCGTCCGCGGCTGGTTGCGCATCCAATCCCATACGGACGTCCCGAGCGCACTCCTCGATTACCGCCCGTGGCGGTTGCGCGGACCGCACGGGGTGTGGGATGAGGTGGCGGTCGAAGAGGCCAAGCCGCACGGCCGCGGGTTTCTCGTGCGCCTCGCGGCCTGCGAGAGCCGCGAGGACGCCGAGCGCTACCGGGGTGCTGTCATCGAGGTCCCGATGAGCGTTTTGCCCGCGCTTGCGCCCGGGGAGTTTTACTGGGCCGAACTCGTCGGACTGGCGGTCGAGACGCTCGCGGGTCAGGCCCTGGGGGTCGTCAGGAGTTTGCTCGCGACGGGCGCCAACGATGTCTTGATCGTCACCGGGGAGCGAGAGCGCCTGATCCCGTATGTCCCGGAGGTCGTGCGGCGGGTGGATCTGGACGGCCAGCGCCTGGTCGTCGCCTGGGACCCGGATTTTTGACATGGACATCGATGTCGTGGCGTTGTTTCCGGACGCCGTCCGGGCGTTTTGCGAGGTCGGGGTCCTGGGGCGGGCGCAGGAGCGTGGGATCGTCCGGTTGCGGTATTGGGACGTGCGCGCGTTCGCCGATGACGCGCGCCAGACGGTCGATGACCGGCCCTACGGCGGGGGACCGGGCATGGTCCTCATGGCCGAACCGCTGGCGCGCGCCCTCACCGCCGCGAAAGAGGGGCGGGGCGCGGTGCGGACGATCTATTTGTCGCCGAGCGGCCGGAGGCTCGATGAGGCCGGGGTCCGGGAGCTTATGGGCGCCGGGTCGCTCGTGCTTGTCGCGGGGCGCTACGAGGGCATCGATGAACGGGTGCTCGAGGCGGGGGACGAGGAGTGGTCGATCGGCGATTACGTCCTCTCCGGCGGGGAGGTCGCGGCCGGTGTGGTGATCGATGCCCTCGTGCGCCAGCTCCCGGGCGCGCTTGGGCATGAGGATTCGGCGCGCGAGGACTCGTTCGCGCACGGGCTCCTCGATCATCCGCATTACACGCGGCCCGAGGAGTGGCGCGGGAGGGAGGTCCCACCGGTCTTGTTGTCGGGGGACCATGGGCGCATCCGTCGCTGGCGGCTGAAGGCGGCGCTCGGGCGGACGTGGTTGCGGCGCCCGGATCTGCTAGCGGGACGATCGCTGACGAGCGAGGAGCAGGGGCTTTTGGAAGAGTTTCAACAAGAATATCGAGGACAGGGTCATGAGTAAGGTTATCGACGAGCTGGAAAGCGAATTCCGAAAACAAGACATCCCGCAGTTTGCGCCGGGGGACACGGTGACCGTACACGTCAAGGTCATCGAAGGCGAACGCGAACGGCTGCAGGCGTTCGAGGGCGTCGTGATCGCGCGCCGCAACCGCGGCATCCATTCGTCGTTCACGGTGCGCAAGATGTCGTATGGCGAGGGGGTGGAACGGGTCTTCCCGTTGCATAGCCCGAATGTCGCGCGCATCGAGGTTACGCGCCGGGGCGTCGTGCGCCGCGCCAAGCTCTATTATCTGCGCCAGCTGACGGGCAAGGCCGCGCGGATCCGCGAACGCGTCTAAGCCCTTTGCCGGTGGCGGCTCCTCGCGACGCGGTCTGCGTGGCGCGTTTCCTGGAGACGCTGCGCGCAGAAGCGGGATTGAGCGCGAGCACGCTCGCGGCTTATGGGCGCGACCTCCAGGACTTCGTGCGTTTTCTACAGGGGCGCGCGCTGCATGACGCGCGACGCGCGGATGTGACCGCGTATCTCGCGCGCGAGATCCACAAGGGGCGCCGGGCGCGCACGAGCGCGCGGCGTTTGTCGAGTCTCCGGCGGTTCTATCGTCAGGCCCTGGCGCAAGGGGCCGTCTCCTGCGACCCCACCGAGGGGGTGGCGGGACCGCGCGTCGGCCTCGCGCTCCCGAAGATGCTGGCCGAGCACGAGGTGGAGTCGCTCATGGAGGCGCCGGCCTGCGACAACCCGGAAGGCCTGCGCGACCGCGCCATGCTCGAGGTGCTGTACGCCACCGGCTTGCGGGTCTCGGAACTCATCGGACTGCGTGTCGCGCAGGTCGATGCGCAGGCCGGCGTTCTGCGGGTCATCGGCAAGGGCGATCGCGAACGGCTCGTGCCCCTGGGCGAGGAGGCGCTGGCGTGGTGGCTGCGCTACGTCCGGGAGGCGCGGATGGCGCTTCTCGGGACGCACGTCTCGCCTTTCGGGTTCCTGACCCGCCGCGGCGCGCCCATGACCCGGCAGGCGTTCTGGCACAACCTCAAACGCTATGCCCGCAAGGCCGGGATCCGTACCCCGCTCTCCCCGCACACCTTACGGCATGCGTTTGCGACCCACCTCATCAACCACGGCGCGGATCTGCGCGTCGTGCAGCTGCTCCTTGGGCATGCGGATTTGTCGACGACGCAGATCTATACGCATGTGGCGCGCGCGCGCCTGAAGACCCTGCACGCCGCCCACCACCCGCGCGGGCAACGGCCGCCTTAAGCCTCGTCGAGTTCCAGTAATTCCTGCTCGGGCCCCGGCTCGACGCGAAACGCCTCCCCGCAGCGCGGCTGCCGGTAGCCGAGAATCGCGCCCGCTTGACGCACGACGGCCTTCCAGTTGACCGTGCGCACGCGGTGGCGCAAGACCAGGGTCAGTTCCTGGCGCAGCAGACGTTCCTCGCGCTTGAGGAGCGAGCGGGAATAGAAGGAGTCGACGGTGAAGTAGGCCAGCAAGACCGTGAGGCCTTCCATGATCACCGCCGGCGGACTCAAGAGGAAGGCGCTGACGCCCGCGACGAGCGTCAGGCTCCCGGCGATCTTTCCGTAGCGCAGCGACTGATCCTGGGCGGCGCGGTTGCGATCGATGTCGACACGCAGATGCTCCTCGGCGCTCAGCGAGGCCGCGGCGTGCGCCTCGTGATAGGCGCGGATCATCTGCAAAAGATGCAGGAGGCGTTGGCGATGGGCGCTCTTGTGGACGCCGGCCGCCTCCATGTCCGCCGTGCGCTGAGCGGCGAACGCGTTCCAGCGCAACGTCGGTTCGAGGCTCTGCGCGCGATCGATCGCCTGGTGGCTCAGAAAGCGCAGCTCGAGGATCTCGGCGACCGGGATCGGGAAGCGCAAGCCGATCAATCGCCGGTAGAAGAACGGGAATACCTCGGGCGATGACGGCAATCGGGCCAGATAGTCGGACAACGCGGGCTTGGAATCCATGGGTCCCCTGGTCTTTGGTCGGATGGACACGCGACGCGGTCTTGGCGGCATTCTACCAGATATCGGCGCTTTTGGGGCGTCCGGGCGATTTTGCGCCGCGGTTGAGGCGGATGCGCGCTACAATCCCTCCGGGAGGTGGCGCGTGGCGGATAAGGGACTGGTCTTGGCTCTCGGCGGCGGCGGCGCACGCGGACTGGCCCATATCGGCGTCCTGGAGGTGTTGGCGGAGCAGGGTCTGCCCGTGCGGGCGATCGCGGGTTGCAGCATCGGCGCGGAAATCGGCGCGTTTTATGCCCTGCACCAGGACGTCGCCGCGCTCGCCCGGCTTGCGCTCGCCGTCGACTGGAAGCAGACTCTGCAGTTGTTTCTGCCCGACGCGGGCCCGGGCGGCGTGTGTTCGGGCCGCAAAATCAGTGAGTTCCTCGAGTCCTACCTCGCCGACGCGCGGATCGAGGATCTGGCGATCCCCTATCTCGCGGTGGCCACCGATCTGCACAGCGGCGAGGAAATCCGCCTCGACCACGGCCGTGTCAGCCAGGCGGTGCGCGCGAGCCTGTCCTTGCCGGGCCTGCTCGCCCCTTTCCCCTATGAAGGGCGGCTCTTGGTCGACGGCGGGGTCGTGAACCCGGTGCCCTTCGATGCCGCGTTCGACGCCTTCGGCGGGCCGGTGGTGGCGGTCGCCGTGC
>DAHWKH010000042.1 GCA_027343725.1 Acidiferrobacteraceae bacterium | reverse complement strand
ACGCCGAACTTCTCTTCCATCTCCTTGATCAATTCCGACAGGTCCAACACCGACATGCTGCCGATGGTGTCCAGGATCTCTTGCTTCGATACCGCCATGGTCTGTTTCTCCTAAAAAATAGCCCTTAAAAGCCCTTGAATGAACCCCTTGAATCGCAGCCCTTAGGCCTGCGCCTTGTCGCGGATCGCCGCCAAAGTCCGTACGAACCGCGCCGGCACCTCGTTCAGGGTGCGCACGAACTGCGCAACCGGCGCCTGCATGGTGCGCAACAAGGTCGCAAGCAACACCTCACGGCTCGGCAGGAGCGCGAGCGCCTGCAACCGCTCGCCGCTCATGATGGCCCCGTCCATGGCCCCGATCTTGATCACCAGCTTGTCGTTGGCGCGCGCGAACTCGCTCACCACCTTGGCGACCGCCACCGGATCCGACGAGGCCGCGAACGCGAGCGGCCCTTGAAGATGACCGCCGAGACAGGCAAACGCCGTGCCTTCCACGGCCCGGCGCACCAAGGTGTTTTTGATCACCTTGATGTAGACTCCGGCCGCGCGCGCCTGGGCCCGCAAGGTCGTCATCTCGGCCACCGTGAGGCCCCGGTACTCGCTCAAGATCGCCGCCTGCGCGCCGGCGATCGCGGCCGAGACCTCGCCCACAACTGCTTTCTTCTGCTCCAGATTCAAACTCAACGAATCACCTCCTTTCTCGCCCCCGTTCGGGGGCCGGTGATCCGCGGGCTTTCAAGGCCCCGGACACCATCTGCGCCGGCCTTGGGGGGATTAAGCCTCTTCGGCACCGGCGGTCTTCGACGCCCGCCCTCGCGGGCGGGACCTTCCCACTTCCTACGCCTCTTACGGCGACTGCGCGAGAGACCCGTGATCCACGCGCACGCCCGGACCCATCGTCGTCGAGAGCGTGACGCGCTTCACGTACACACCCTTGGCGGCGGCGGGCTTGGCCTTGTGCAGCGCATTCAGGAGCGCCAGCAGGTTCTCCTTCAGGGCCTCCTCGGTGAACGAGGTCTTGCCGATCGCGCAGTGCACGATCCCGGCCTTGTCCGCGCGATACTGCACCTGGCCGGCCTTGGCGTTCTCGACGGCCTTGGCGGGGTTCGCGGTCACGGTGCCGACCTTCGGGTTCGGCATGAGCCCCCTCGGCCCGAGGATCTGGCCGAGCTGACCCACGATGCGCATGGCCTCCGGGGTCGCGATCGCGACGTCGAAATCCAGCTGCCCGGCCCGCACCCGATCCGCGAGATCCTGGAACCCGACCACATCCGCGCCCGCGTTACGCGCGGCGAGCGCCGCTTCGCCCTCGGCGAATACCGCGACCCGCACCGTCTTGCCGGTCCCGCGCGGCATGACCGCCGCGCCGCGCACGTTCTGGTCCGACTTTCGGGGATCGATCCCGAGGTTCACCGCGACGTCGACCGACTCGTCGAACTTGGCGCTTGCCGTCTTCTTCACGAGCGTCAACGCCTCGTCCAAGGCATAAAGGCGCGCGCGCTCGATGAGCGCACGCAGGCCGCGCACACGCTTACCGCCCTTCGTGACCGCCATTACAGGCCCTCCGTTTCAAGACCCATGCTGCGCGCGCTGCCGGCGATCAACCGCACCGCCGCCTCGAGATCGGTCGTGTTGAGATCCGGCATCTTGACGCGCGCGATCTCCTCGAGTTGCGCGCGCGTCACCTTGCCCACCTTGTGGGTGTGCGGCGTCTTGCTGCCGCTCGTCACGCCCGCCGCCTTCTTCAACAGAATGGAGGCCGGCGGGGTCTTGGTGACGAAAGTAAAGCTCTTGTCGCTGTAGGCCGTGATGACGACCGGGATCGGCAGCCCTTCCTCGAGCCCTTGCGTGCGGGCATTGAAGGCCTTGCAGAACTCCATGATGTTGAGGCCGCGCTGACCGAGCGCCGGGCCGATCGGCGGACCGGGCGTGGCCTTGGCCGCCGGCACCTGCAGTTTGATGTACGCGTCAATCTTCTTTGCCACTTCCGGCTCCTCCGGGGTGCGAACGCCTCACGGCTCCCCCTGAACGTTGAGACCCTTAGGCCTTCTCGACCTGACTGAAATCGAGCTCCACGGGCGTCTGGCGACCAAAAATCGACACCGACACCTTGAGCTTGCTCTTCTCGTAGTTCACGTCCTCGACCGTCCCATTGAAGTCGAGGAACGGCCCGTCGATGACCCGCACCTGCTCGCCGCTCGTGAACGAGAACTTCGGGCGCGGCTTCTCGACCCCGTCTTGCACCTGGCGGAGAATCATCTCCGCTTCCTTGTCGCTGATCGGCGTCGGGCGCGTCCCGGAACCGCCGATGAAACCGCTCACCTTGGGCACGGCCTTGACGAGATGCCACGACTCGTCATTCATTTCCATGCGCACGAGGACATAGCCCGGGAAAAACTTGCGTTCGCTCGTCCGCCGCTGGCCGCTCTTCATCTCGACCACTTCCTCGGTCGGCACCAGGATCTCGCCGAACAGGTCCTGCATGCCCGCGCGCGCGATATGCTCCTTGAGGGTTCTTTGCACGTGCTTCTCGAAGCCCGAGAAGGCATGCACCACGTACCAACGCATCATCGGATCACGAACTCCCGGTCAGCATGCTGACACCCTTGATCAAGCCCAGGTCCACGATCCACAGAAATACCGCGGTCGCCACCACCAGGGCGATGACGACGACCGTCGTCTGTATCGTCTCCTTGCGGTTCGGCCAGACCACTTTGCTCAATTCGACGCGGGACTCTTTGACGAAGGCCCACGCATGGCGGCCCGCTTCGGACTGCATCGCGACAACGATCGCCAGCACGATGCCGGCCAGAACCGCAAGCACCCGCCACAATTCGGGTTGCCCTGCCAGGATATAATACCCGGCGACTCCGCCCACGAGTAACACCGCGGCCAGAATCCGTTTAACCTTCTCTCCCATCGACGCACGCCCACCTTCATGAGGACGAATGGCAGGCCAGGAGGGAATCGAACCCCCAACCTTCGGTTTTGGAGACCGACGCTCTACCAATTGAGCTACTGGCCTTAACTCTTTCAGAAGATCCTACTCGAGTATCTTCGTGACCACACCGGCGCCGACCGTCCGGCCGCCTTCACGGATGGCGAACCGCAGGCCATCCTCCATGGCGATCGGGCTGATGAGGGTGATCGTGAGTTTGACGTTGTCCCCGGGCATCACCATCTCCGTGCCGGCGGGCAGGTCGCAGGACCCGGTGACGTCGGTGGTGCGGAAATAGAACTGCGGGCGATAGCCCTGGAAGAAGGCCGTATGGCGCCCAC
This sequence comes from Acidiferrobacteraceae bacterium, assembly GCA_027343725.1. Lineage (GTDB taxonomy): Bacteria > Pseudomonadota > Gammaproteobacteria > Acidiferrobacterales > Acidiferrobacteraceae > Acidiferrobacter. The sequence continues at coordinate 6,346 of DAHWKH010000042.1, read as the reverse complement.
CCTCCTCCTTGGAGAGGACATAGACCTCGGCCTCGAAGCGGGTGTGGGGCTTGATGCTGCCGGGCTTGCACAAGACCTGGCCGCGCTCCACCTCCTCGCGCTTGGTGCCGCGCAGGAGGACCCCGATGTTGTCGCCGGCCTGCCCCTGGTCCAGGAGCTTGCGGAACATCTCGACGCCGGTGACGGTGGTCTTGGCCGTGTCCCGCAGGCCCACGATCTCGACCTCGTCGCCGACCTTCACGATCCCGCGCTCGACGCGCCCGGTCACGACCGTGCCGCGCCCGGAGATCGAGAACACGTCCTCGACCGGCATCAGGAAGGTGCCGTCGACGGCGCGCTCGGGTTGCGGGATGTAGGCGTCCAGGGCGTCGGCGAGCTTCAGGATGGCCCCTTCGCCGAGATCCGAGGTGTCGCCCTCCAGGGCCTTCAGGGCCGAGCCCACCACGATCGGGGTCTTCTCGCCCGGGAATTCATAGCGGTCGAGGAGCTCGCGCACCTCCATCTCGACCAGCTCCAGGAGCTCCTTGTCATCGACCATGTCGGCCTTGTTCAGGAACACCACGATATAGGGGACGCCCACCTGGCGGGCGAGCAGGATGTGCTCGCGGGTCTGGGGCATGGGGCCGTCGGCCGCCGACACCACCAGGATCGCGCCGTCCATCTGCGCGGCCCCGGTGATCATGTTCTTCACGTAATCGGCGTGCCCGGGGCAGTCGACGTGCGCGTAATGGCGCGCGGTGGTCTGGTACTCCACGTGCGCGGTCGCGATCGTGATGCCGCGTGCGCGCTCCTCCGGGGCGTTGTCGATCTGGTCATAGGCCTTGAACTCGCCCCCGAAGCGCGTGCCCAACACCCGGGTCAGGGCCGCGGTGAGCGTCGTCTTGCCATGATCGACATGGCCAATCGTGCCCACATTCAGGTGGGGCTTCGTGCGTTCAAATTTTCCCTTGGACACCGTGGGTACCTCTCGGACTGAATCGTTTCTGGTTTTAACTCGCTTTCTTGATCACCTGATCGGCGATATTGCTCGGCGCGACCGCATAGCGCTTGAACTCCATGGCATAGGTCGCCCGCCCCTGGGTCGCCGAGCGCAACGACGTCGCATACCCGAACATCTCGGCGAGCGGCACCTCAGCGCGCACGACCTTTCCGGCCGGCGCCTCCTCCATCGCCTGAATCACGCCCCGGCGCGAACTCAAATCGCCGTTCACGCTCCCCATGTACTCTTCCGGCGTCACCACCTCGACCGCCATGATCGGCTCGAGCAGCACCGGGTCGGCCTTCAGGCAACCCTCGCGAAACGCCATGCTGGCGGCCATCTTGAACGCGTTTTCCGAGGAGTCGACCTCGTGGTAGGACCCGTAATAGAGGCTCACCTTCACGTCCACCACCGGGAACCCCGCCTGGATGCCGCGCTCGAGCGCCTCGCGCACCCCCTTCTCGACCGCCGGGATGTACTCCCGCGGGACCACGCCGCCCTTGATCTCGTCGACGAACTCGAAGCCCTTGCCCGGCTCCTGCGGCTCGATGCGCAAAAAGACGTGTCCGTATTGCCCACGGCCGCCGCTTTGCTTTGCGAACTTGTGCTCCTGCTCGACCTTCCGGCGGATGGTCTCGCGGTAGGCGACCTGCGGCTTGCCCACGCTCGCCTCGACCCCGAACTCGCGCTTCATGCGGTCCACCAGGATCTCGAGGTGCAGCTCGCCCATGCCCGAAATGATGGTCTGCCCGGACTCCTCGTCGCTGCGCACCCGGAACGACGGGTCTTCCTGCGCAAGCCGCCCGAGCGCGATGCCCATCTTTTCCTGATCGGCCTTGGTCTTCGGCTCCACCGCCTGCGAGATCACCGGCTCCGGGAACTCCATGCGCTCGAGCGTGATGACGCGATCGGGTGTGCACAAGGTGTCACCGGTCGTGACGTTCTTCAGGCCCACGGCGGCGGCGATGTCACCCGCGCGCACCTCCTTGATCTCCACGCGGTCGTTGGCGTGCATCTGCAAGATGCGCCCGATCCGCTCCTTCTTGCCCTTGACCGGATTGAAGGTCGAGTCGCCGCTGTTCAAGACCCCGGAGTACACGCGGAAGTAGACCAGCTGGCCCACGAACGGGTCGGTCGCGATCTTGAACGCCAGCGCCGCGAACGGGGCGTTGTCGTCCGCCGGGCACTCCGCGAGGGTCCCGTCTTTGTCGTCGAGGTGACCGCTGATGGCCGCCTTTTCTTTCGGCGACGGCAGATAATCGATGACCGCGTCCAGCATCGACTGGACGCCCTTGTTCTTGAACGCCGAGCCGCACAGGGTCACGACGATCTCCGAGGCCAGGCTGCGCGCCCTGAGGCCCGCCTTGATCTCCTCGAGGGACAAGGCCTCGCCGCCCAGGTATTTGTCCATGAGCGTGTCGTTCGCCTCGGCCGCGGCCTCGACCATGCGCTCCCGCCACGTCTCGCACTCGGCGCGCATGGCCTCCGGGATGTCGCGCTCCTCGAACTTCATGCCCTGGGTCGTGTCGTCCCAATAGATCGCCTTCATCTTCAGGAGGTCGACCACCCCCTGGAAGCGCTCCTCGGCGCCGAGTGGCAGCTGGACCGGGACCGGCACGGCGCCCAGGCGCACGCGAATCTGCTCCACCACCCGCAGGAAATTCGCGCCCGCGCGATCCATCTTGTTCACGAACGCGATGCGCGGCACGCCGTACTTGTTGGCCTGCCGCCAGACGGTCTCGGACTGCGGTTCGACGCCGCCGACCGCGCAGAACAGGGCGCAGGCCCCATCCAACACCCGCAGCGAGCGCTCGACCTCGATGGTGAAGTCGACGTGCCCGGGGGTGTCGATGATGTTGATGCGGTGTTCGGGATAGTTGAGGGCCATCCCCTTCCAGAAGCACGTGGTGGCGGCGGAGGTGATGGTAATGCCCCGCTCCTGCTCCTGTTCCATCCAGTCCATGACGGCCGCGCCCTCATGGACCTCGCCGATTTTGTGCGAGACACCGGTATAGAACAGGATGCGCTCCGTGGTCGTCGTCTTCCCGGCGTCGATATGCGCCATGATGCCGATGTTGCGGTAACGCTCAATGGGTGTTGTCCGAGCCACAGCCTGATCCTTACGCGAAATTGCGATTCATCACCAACGATAATGCGAGAACGCCTTATTGGCTTCTGCCATGCGGTGGACTTCTTCCCGCTTCTTGACGGCGTTGCCGCGCCGCTCCGCGGCATCCTGGAGCTCGCCCGCAAGCCGCGCCCCCATGGACTTCTCGCTGCGACCGCGCGCCGCCTCGACCACCCAGCGCATGGCGAGCGCCAACTGCCGGCCAGGGCGGACCTCGACCGGGACCTGATAGGTCGCGCCGCCGACCCGCCGGCTCTTGACGTCGACCAGGGGCTTGGCGTTGTCGATCGCCTGCTGGAACACGCTCAAGGGTTCGGCCTTGCCGCGCTGGGCAATGGTGTCAAGGGCGCCGTATATGATCTTTTCGGCAATCGATTTCTTGCCGCTCTTCATGACCACGCTCATGAACTTCGTGAGCAGCTCGCTCCCGTATTTGGGATCGGGACGCGTCGGCCGTTTCGGCACCTCTCTTCTTCTCGGCATATATCGACCTTTAACCTGCGAAAAACGAGAAAACGCCGCACACAGTGCGGCGTACCTGGCCCTTCAGACCCTCTTTACGACTTCGGGCGTTTGGCTCCGTATTTGGAGCGCCCTTGGCGCCGATCGGCGACACCCGCGGTATCGAGCGATCCCCGCACCGTGTGGTAGCGTACGCCCGGCAGGTCCTTCACGCGCCCGCCGCGGATCAGAACCACCGAGTGCTCCTGAAGATTGTGGCCTTCGCCACCGATATAACTCGTGACCTCGTAGCCGTTCGTCAGGCGCACGCGCGCGACCTTCCGAAGGGCGGAGTTCGGCTTCTTCGGAGTCGTCGTATAAACCCGCGTACAAACACCCCGTTTCTGGGGGCAGGCATTCAGGGCCGGCACGGTGGTCTTCTTGTGCGGCTGTGTCCGCGGTTTCCGGACCAACTGGTTAATCGTGGGCATTCCTCGCTCCGATGCGAACACGGACCCAAGACCCCTATGCACAAACGGGCCTGGCTCCAAAGGTGCGCGATTTTAGGCATTGTGGCGGCCCCTGTCAAGACAGAGGCCGCCGCCCCTATCCTACAACGAGATCGCCTGATCCCCCGGATCCGACTTCTCATGGGCCGGCAACAGCGCCTCGCGCAAGGCCGCCGCCTCGTCCTTGTCGTCGGCGCGCTTGCGACGCCGGTCCTGGTGATGGGCAAGACCGCTGCCCGCCGGGATCAGCCGGCCGACGATCACGTTCTCCTTCAGGCCCCGCAGGCGGTCGCGCTTGCCGCTGATCGCCGCCTCGGTCAAAACGCGCGTCGTCTCCTGGAAGGAGGCGGCCGAGATGAACGACTCGGTGGCAAGCGATGCCTTGGTGATCCCGAGCAACAGCCGCTCGCCCGTCGCCGGGCGTTTGCCCGCGGCCTCCGCGGCCTCGTTGGCGTCGAGCAACCGGGCGCGCTCCACCTGCTCACCCGGCAGGAACTGCGTATCGCCGGCATCGAGGATGCGCACCTTGCGCAACATCTGGCGCACGATGACCTCGATATGCTTGTCGTTGATCTTCACGCCCTGCAGGCGATAGACGTCCTGCACCTCGTCGACGATGAAATTCGCCATCGCCTCGACGCCCAGCAGGCGCAAGATGTCCGACGACACCGGCGCCCCATCGACGATCGCCTCGCCCTGTTCCACGGTCTCGCCCTCGAACACGACGATGTGGCGGCCTTTCGGGATCAGGTACTCGTGCTCCTGGCCGTTCTTGTCGGTAATGAGCAGCCGCTGCTTGCCCTTGGTGTCCTTGCCGAAGGACACCACACCGCTCGTTTCCGCCAGGATCGCGTGATCCTTCGCCTTGCGGGCCTCGAAGAGCTCCGCCACGCGCGGCAGACCACCGGTGATGTCGCGGGTCTTGGAGGTCTCCTGGGGAATGCGCGCCAGAACGTCTCCGACGCCCACCTTGAGCCCGTCCTCGACGGTGATGATGGCCCCCGGGGGCAGCATGTACTTCGCCGGGATATCGGTCCCGGGGATCATGAGGCCCTTGCCCTTGGCGTCGAGCAACGCGATCATCGGCCGGATGTCCTTGGCGCCTGAACGGTGCTTCGGATCGAGCACCACATAGGTGCTAAGCCCCGTGATCTCGTCGGTCTGCTTGTTGACCGTCACGCCGTCGATCAGATCGGTGAATGCCACCTCTCCCGCCACTTCGGTGATGATCGGGTGGGTGTGCGGATCCCAGTTCGCGACCACGGCCCCGGCCTTGACCTTGTCGCCCTCGCTGACCGTCAAGGTCGCGCCGTAGGGGACCTTGTAGCGCTCGCGATCGCGCCCGTGCTCGTCCTGGACCACGAGCTCCCCGGAGCGCGACACCGCGACGTTGTTCCCACTCGCGTGGCGGATGAGCTTCAGGTTGTTGAAGCGCACCGAGCCGTTGGATTTGACCTCGATGCCGCTTGCCGCCGTGGCGCGCGACGCCGCACCCCCGATGTGAAAGGTGCGCATGGTGAGCTGGGTTCCGGGCTCGCCGATGCTTTGCGCCGCGATCACGCCCACAGCCTCCCCCTGATTCACGAGGTGGCCCCGGCCGAGGTCGCGCCCATAGCACAGCGCGCAGATCCCGTAGCGCGTCTCGCAGGTCACCGGCGAACGCACCACGACCTGGTCGATGTTGCGCTCCTCGAGCAACCGCACCTTCCGCTCGTCGAGCAGGGCGTTGTGCGGCACCAAGACGCTGTTGTCCGCCGGGTCCACGACGTCGCCGATCACGACCCGCCCGAGGACGCTCTCGCGCAACGGCACCACCACCTCACCGCCTTCGACCAGAACGCTCTTGCGGATGCCGGTCTGGGTGTGGCAGTCGGCCTCGGTCACCACGAGGTCCTGGCACACGTCCACCAGCCGGCGCGTCAGATAGCCGGAGTTCGCGGTCTTCAGGGCCGTGTCCGCGAGGCCCTTGCGCGCGCCGTGGGTCGAGATGAAGTACTGCAGCACGTTCAGGCCTTCACGGAAGTTCGCGGTGATCGGCGTCTCGATGATCGACCCGTCGGGCTTGGCCATGAGTCCGCGCATGCCGGCGAGCTGGCGGATCTGGGCCGCGCTTCCGCGCGCGCCCGAGTCCGCCATCATGTAGATCGAGTTGAAGGACTGCTGTGTCACGGTCTGGCCGGAGGCGTCCACCACCTCCTCGACGCCGAGCTTGTCCATCATGGACTTCGCGACCCGCTCGCTCGTATGCGTCCAGATATCGACCACCTTGTTGTAGCGCTCACCGTCGGT
>DAHWKH010000037.1 GCA_027343725.1 Acidiferrobacteraceae bacterium | reverse complement strand
AGCCCCAGGTGAGGAAAGAAAAGGCATAACCCCAGGGATTGATGAGACGGATGGTCTTGAGCCAGCGCAGCTCGTGCCGGGCGAAACCCCGAAACCGCGGCTCGTCCACGGTCGTTGTGACCAGGGTGGGGGACAGCACGGTGCGCAACCCCAGCGCCCGGGTGCGGGCGCCGAGCTCGTAATCGTCCGCGAGTTTGGCGCTCACCGCCGCGAACCCGCCGATCGCCTCCAAGACCTCGCGGCGCAGGCCGATGGTGGCGCCGAAGGCGAAGTCCGATGACCCGAGCGCGTGGGCCAGCAGCACTTGCGGCACGAACCAATCCTGGATGAACAGGGCCTCGATGCGCGACCAGAACCCGGACACCGGCTGCCCCCGATACAAGCAGGTCACGATGCCCACCGAGGGGTCCTGGAGGGGTCCGGCCAGGGAGCGCAGATAGTCGGGACCGACGTGGATGTCGGCGTCGGCGAGCACCAAGAGATCGTAGCGCGCGTGCGCGAGCATATTCGCGAGATTGCTCACCTTGGCGTTCGGCCCGATGCGTCGCGGGTCGACGACGAGCGTGAGGTCTCGGTCGGGGAATTCCGCCCGCAGGCGCTCCACGACCGCGATCGCCGGGTCCTGCGGCGAGTGCACCCCGAACACCAGTTGATAACGGGGATAGTCCTGGCAACAAAACGAGCGCAGCGACTCGTAAAGCCCGGCATCGGCACCGCACAAGGGCTTCAGCACCGTGATCGGGCGAGGGTCGGCGTGTCCGTCTTCGCCCGCCCGCGGCCATCGCCTCAGAGCCACGATCTGCGCCGTGAGCACGATGAGCGCGATCGCCGCCAGCGCGCGCATCACAAGCAGCGTGATCATCAGGCGGCCTGCGCGCCGGTGGCCTTTCTAAACCACGCGACCGCGTCCGCGAGCGCCTCGGATGCCGGGCGCGGCGTGTAGCCGAGCTCGCGCCGGGCCTTGTCGGAACAAAAAAACATCGTGTGCCCGGCCATCCGCAATTCATCGCGCGTCACAAGCGGCAGGGCCCCTGGCGCGAGGCGCGCATACCACTCGCTGGCATAGGCCACGGGCCACAACAGGTGGCGGGGGAGACGCAGGCGCGGGGGGCGGCCGCCCGAGAGCCCGGCGATCGCCACCAGGATCTCGCGCAGCGTCAGGTTCTCCCCGCCCACGATGTATCGCTCCCCCACGCGCCCGCGCTCGAATGCCAGGCAATGGCCCTCGGCGACATCATCGACGTGCACGATATTGAGGCCGGTATCCACATAGGCCGGGATTCGCCCGCAGGCGGCGTCGCGCACCAGACGCCCGGTGGGGGTCGGTTTGATGTCGCGCGGGCCGACCGGGGTCGAGGGGTTCACGATCACGACCGGCAGGCCGCGGGCCGCGAACCGGCGGACCTCGTCTTCCGCGAGGAACTTCGATTGCTTGTAGGGCCCGATCATGTCGTCGAAGGTCACGGGTGTCTCCTCGTCGGCCACGCCCCCCGGCACGTGCCCGAGGGTGGCCACACTACTCGTATAGACCACGCGCTCGACCCCGGCGGCCAAGGCGGCTTGCATCAGGACGCGCGTCCCCTCGACGTTGGCGCGAAACATGGCCTCCTTATCCGGGACCCATAAGCGGTAATCGGCGGCGACGTGAAACACCGCGGCGCATCCGGCGAGCGCCGGGGCGAGCGACGCGGGCTCGCGCAGATCCCCGGTCACGAGCGTGACGGGAAGGTCCGCGAGATTGCGCGTATCGCTCCCCGGGCGCACCAGTGCCTGGACCGCGTGCCCGCGCGCGAGCAAGCGCCGCGCGAGCGCCGAACCCACGAACCCCGAACCGCCGGTCAGAAAAACCTTCATACCCAAGCTCGCCGCTACCCGCCGGGGACCGGCGGGCGATCGAGCGCACTTCGCGGCACGAGCGCACGCGCGGATACCGGGCGCGCGGCCATCGGCGGCGGCGGATCGGCGGGTCTCGGATCGACCGGGCCGGCACCGGGCGGGAGCATCATTTTTTCCACGTCCTTCAAGGGCAAACGACCGCCGTGCAAGAGGTAATCGCGATGTTGGAGATAGGCGTTGCGCGTGAACACGTAGCGGTTGACCGCGTTCTCGCGCACGTAGCGCAAGGACGCGCTGGCGTTGGCGCGCGAGTTGATGACGTTGAAGACCGCAAGCGGCACGGTCACGGCCGCGTTGCCGACGTAAAAGAGCACGTTCGTGACGACGCCCATGACGAGGCTCGGCGTGTTGCGTAGGGTATCGGGGCCGACGAAGGGTAACACGAGATACGGGCCGCGCGGCACGCCCCAGTGCGCGAGCGTGAGCCCGGCGTCCTCGATGTGGCGCTTCAGGCCGATGCGGCTTGCGACGTCGAACAAGCCGAAAATCCCGACCG
>DAHWKH010000027.1 GCA_027343725.1 Acidiferrobacteraceae bacterium | reverse complement strand
CACCGGACGAGGTCGCGCGGCGTTATGGTTTTGCCACGTTCGCGGTTAGCCATATCATCGCCCACACGCGCATGGCCACGGAATCGGCGGTGAGCGCCGATCGTGCCCACCCGTTCACCGCCGGCCACGACTTCTGTCTCGTCCACAACGGCTCTCTGTCAAACCCCCATGAGGTCCGGCGCGCGCTCGCAGTCCACGGGATTCGCTTCGAGACCGACAACGACACCGAGGCGGCGTGCCGCTTTCTCGCATGGCGCCTGCGCGAGGGCGCAAGCCTCGAGCAGGCCTTGCAGGCGGCGTTCGAAAGACTGGACGGATTCTTCACCTTCCTCATCGGCACGCCCGATCGTCTCGCCCTGATCCGCGATCCCTTCGGCTGCAAGCCCGCGGTGGTGGCCGAGACCGAGGATTACGTCGCCATCGCCTCCGAGTTTCGCGCGCTCTCGCACCTCCCGCGCATCCAGAAGGCCCATGTCTTCGAGCCGGTCCCCGAGGAGATGTATGTATGGACACCCTGAACTTCGACCTCGCCACGACTTCAGTCACCGAGGTTAACGGCTACCTGCACCATCACAAGGAGGCCCTCCAGGGACGGCGGCTCACCATAAGCCACCCCGACGGGGCGCACAATATCGCCGTGGGACTCGATCTTGACTGTGATGTACGGATCGAAGGGCACGCCGGCTACTATGCCGGGGGCATGAACCGGCGCGCCGCCATCACCATCGCCGGCAGCGCCGGCACCGGGGTCGCCGAAAACATGATGAGCGGTCGCGTCGAGGTCAAGGGCTTTGCCTCCAACGGCGCCGGGGCCTCGGCGCACGGCGGCCTGCTGGTGGTCCACGGCTCCGCGGGTCTGCGCTGCGGCATATCGCTGAAAGGCGCCGATATCGTCATAGGCGGCTCGGTCGGGGCGTTCTCGGGCTTCATGGCGCAGGCCGGGCGGCTGCTCATCTGCGGGGATGCCGGAAAGGCCCTAGGCGACTCCCTCTACGAGGCCGTCATCTACATCCAGGGGAGCGTGGCCTCGCTCGGGGCCGATGCGCGCCTTGAGCCCATGGACGCGGCCGACGTGCTGGCCGTAAGGACCCTGCTGGCCGAGGCCGGGCCGACATTCGCCCGGCACGACCCCTGCGCGTTTCGCAAGGTCGCATCAGCGCGCACGCTCTACCACTGGAATCACAACGCCCCCCAGGACTATTGAGGTCTCGCCATGAATACGAATGAGGACAGCAAGGTCCCCTTGTCCGAGGAAGAGTCTTACGGCTATGACCGCAAGATTCTGGACTATATCCACAAAGCCGCAGCACACGGACTCTACGAGATCCGGGGGCTTGGCGCCAAGCGCGCCCTGCCGCACTTCGACGACCTCATCTTGCTCGGCTCTTCGCTGTCTCGCTATCCGTTGGAGGGCTACCGCGAGAAATGCGCAACGCAGACGGTCCTGGGCACGCGCTTTGCCAAAAAGCCCCTCGTCCTCGACATCCCGATCACGATCGCCGGCATGAGCTTTGGCGCGCTGTCGGCGCGCGCCAAGGACGCCCTCGGCCGCGCGGCGACCGCCACCGGCACCTCCACCACCACCGGCGACGGCGGCATGACCGCCGAGGAACGACAGTCTTCCCGCACCCTCGTCTACCAATGCCTGCCCTCCCGCTACGGATTCAACCCGCACGATCTGGAAAGCGCCGATGCCATCGAGATCGTCATAGGACAAGGCGCGAAGCCCGGGGGCGGCGGCCTGCTTCTGGGTCAGAAAATCAATCCGCGGGTGGCGGCCATGCGCACGCTGCCCGAAGGCATCGACCAGCGCTCCGCCTGCCGCCATCCGGACTGGACCGGGCCTGATGATCTCGCCATCAAGATCCGGGAGCTGCGCGAGATCACCGACTGGATGAAACCGATCTATGTGAAGGTCGGCGCCTCACGCACCTTTCATGATGTGAAGCTCGCGGTGGCCTCCGGCGCCGACGTCGTGGTGGTCGACGGCATGCAAGGGGGCACGGCGGCGACCCAGGCCTGTTTCATCGAACACGTCGGCATCCCCACCCTGCCGGCCCTGCGCCAGGCGGTCGACGCCCTCGAGGACTTGGGTCTCAAAGGCGAGGTCCAGCTCATCATCTCGGGGGGCATCCGCACCGGCGCCGACGTCGCCAAGGCGCTTGCCATGGGCGCCGACGCCGTATCCCTGGGACAGGGCATGCTCATCGCCCTCGGGTGCAATAGCGGATACTACGAGAGCGCTGGAATGGCGCAATCGGCGGACGCCGATTACCGCGCGCTCGGCACCCGGGCGGGGTTTTGCCATCATTGCCATACCGGCCGCTGTCCGGTCGGGGTCACCACCCAGGACCCTCTCCTCGAGACCCGCCTGAGCGCCGAGGCCGGCGCCACGCGTGCCACCAATTACCTGAGGACCCTCACGCTCGAACTCACGACCATGGCGCGCGCCTGCGGAAAACAAAACGTCCACCATCTTGAACGTGAGGACCTGGCGGCGCTGACCGTTGAGGCCGCCGCCATGGCGCGCCTGCCGCTCGCCGGTACCGACTGGATCCCGGGAACCGCGCCGTGAGCGCCGCCCCATGACGATCATCACCCATCGCGCCACATCCCAGAGGTCTCGCCCTCACGACCCCCGGGACGGGTGTATGAGGCAGCGCGCCTCGCCGCCTCATACATACCCCATCTATAGCCTGGCAAGAACGAGCTCGGGATACGCGTATCGCCCGCACGCCGCCTCGCGGCGCGAGGCCCCTCACATCCCCGCCCGAAGACTGCGGAAGGCTTGCGGGACACCCCTTTTGAGAGAGGCGCGATGCCATAGATCCCTGACTGATCCGCCGAAAATCGCCTAGGGTACCCAGGCGCTCCCACCTGCTCGATCCGGTTTTTTTGGGGAGCTGACGCCCCGCGTCCACGCGCCGGAGTCATGCCCGCCGGCCGCGGGCATTTCCCGACACGCTCGCGCGCAGACGCGCCATGGCACAAACCCATGACCTTACAACAATTATCCACTCTTTTGGCTTTATCGTAGCGTTTGTCCAATCCTGGTCGCGTTCAAAGGCGGTGCATGGTGTGCCACACGATGGGTCATAATGACTGCGGCTTTCCCCGGAACATCCCCCCCGATGGCGTCGCGGCGCGGTTTTTTCAAAGCGCCGCCCTGGCGCGCTTATTGCTTGGTGGGTCCTGTCACCACACCGCCACGAGGCCCCGCCATGAGCGCCGTACCCCATATCGAAAGGACCTTGAGAAGTCAGAGTCTGGGCTTCCTGGAAGCGATCGGCCAGTCGCTTGCCAACATCTCGCCCACGCTTACGCCCGCCCTCAATATCAGCGCGGTGGTGGCGCTTGCCGGACAGGCAAGCTGGCTCGTCTATGGCATTGCCACCATCGCCCTGCTGCTCGTGGGCATGAACATCTC
>DAHWKH010000022.1 GCA_027343725.1 Acidiferrobacteraceae bacterium | reverse complement strand
TCTCGGGTCGGCGTTCGTCCTGCTGTTCATCCTGGTGCCGCTGATCGTGGGCGGGGGGGCCTTCTGGCTCCAGCAGGCCTGGCGGCCGGTGTCCGCGCGCCAGGCGGCGGTCGCGCGGCTCGCCAGGCGCGTCGCGCAAGCGCGCGCCCTGAGCCGTCGCGACCTCACCGTCCTGGCACGCCGGGTGGGCGGTTTGCGCGCGCGCATGAGCCGGCTGGACGCGCTGGCCGAGCGCCTCACGGTGCTCGCGGGGATTCCCGCGGACGTGTTCCGCTTTCAGCACGTCCCGCCGCTCGGCGGCGAGCAGGTCTCGGCGCACCGGCAGTGGACGCCTTACGCCCTCGAGGCGCTGAGCGCCCGACTGAAGGCCCGGCTGGCCTTCAAGGCCTTGCAGTTGCGGGCGCTCGCCGGGGTCGTGGCTGCCCACAAGGTGACCCTCATCACCACACCGCGCGGGTGGCCCGTGCGTGGAGGCTGGATCTCCTCGCCGTTCGGGCCGCGCCCGGACCCCTTCACCGGCCGCCCCGGCTTTCACCCGGGGGTCGATATCGCAGCGCCCGTCGGCACGCCCGTGCATGCGCTCGCCGCCGGTGTCGTCATCTTCGCGGGCCTCGACGGGGGGTTCGGGCGGCTCGTCAAGATTTTCGACGGCCACCACGAGATCACCATGTACGCGCACCTGAGCGCGCGCTATGTGCACGTGGGCGAGATCGTCCGGAAAGGGCAGCTCTTGGGGCGGGTTGGGGATACCGGATACTCGACCGGCCCCCACCTGCATTTCGAGGTCCTCTCCCACGACGCGCCCATCAACCCGATCGGGTTTTTGGATCTCGCCGACCGGCGCTAGCCGGTCACTGTTCAAGTAGGCGCTCTTTTCGGCCATAATGCCCCTTTTTTGCGAGTCACCAGGAACCCTATGGCTGCGAACGTCCTCAAGAGGCTTTTCGGAAGCCGCAACGAGCGCATCGTGCGTCGCATGCGCCAGCAGGTGGCGGCCATCAACGCACTCGAGCCTCGCTTCGTAGCGCTGTCCGACGACGACCTCCCCGGCCAGACCGCCAAGTTCCGCGAGCGCCTCTCGGCCGGTGAGCCGCTTGACGACTTGCTGCCCGAGGCATTCGCGCTCGTACGCGAAGCCTCGCGCCGGGTGCTCGGCATGCGCCACTTCGATGTCCAGCTCATCGGCGGCATGGTCCTGCACGAAGGCAAGATCGCCGAGATGCGCACCGGCGAGGGCAAGACGCTGGTGGCGACGCTCGCGGCCTATCTGAACGCCTTGCCCGGAAAAGGCGTGCACGTGGTGACGGTCAACGATTATTTGGCGGCGCGCGACGCGGAGTGGATGGGCCGGCTCTACCGCTCCCTCGGCCTCACCGTCGGCACCGTGGTCTCGTCCCTCGAGGGCAGCGCCCGCCAGGAGGCCTACGCCGCCGACATCACCTACGGCACGAACAATGAATTCGGCTTCGATTACCTGCGCGACAACATGGCCTTCAGCGCCGAGGAGCGCGTCCAGCGCGCGCTGCATTACGCGATTGTCGATGAGGTCGACTCGATCCTGATCGACGAGGCGCGCACGCCTCTTATCATTTCGGGGCCGACCGAGGAGAACACCGATCTCTATACGAAGATCGACGCCGTGGTCCCCCGACTCACAAGGCAGGTGACCGAGGGCGACGGCGGCCATTACACGGTCGATGAGAAGGCGAAGCAAGTCTACCTGACCGAGGAGGGGCACGAGGCGGCCGAGCGGCTGCTTGCGGAGACCGGCCTGCTGGCGTCCGGCGAAGGCCTCTACGAACTCGGCAACATGAGCCTCCTGCACCACCTGAACGCGGCCTTGCGCGCCCATGCCCTGTATCACAAGGAGGTCGACTACATCGTCTCCGACGGCGAGATCGTCATCGTCGACGAGTTCACGGGGCGCGTCATGCCCGGCCGGCGGTGGTCGGAAGGGCTGCATCAAGCGGTCGAAGCCAAGGAACGGGTCCCGATCCAGAACGAGAACCAGACGCTTGCCTCGATCACGTTCCAGAATTACTTCCGGTTGTACGAGAAGCTCTCGGGCATGACCGGCACGGCCGACACCGAGGCGTTCGAATTCCAGGAGATCTACAACCTCGAGGTGACGGTGATCCCGACCCACAAGCCGGCCGTGCGCCGGGATCTGGGGGATCAGGTCTATCGCAGCGTTGCGGAAAAACACGAAGCGATCGTGGCGGACATCGCGGAATCCCACAAGGCCGGGCAACCGGTGCTGGTGGGTACGGCCTCGATCGAGAGTTCCGAGGTGCTCTCGGCGCTCCTGAAAAAGGCCCGGATCCCGCACGAGGTCCTGAACGCCAAGCATCACGAGCGCGAGGCCCAGATCATCGCGCAGGCCGGCCGCGAGGGCGCCGTGACGATCGCGACCAATATGGCCGGCCGCGGTACCGATATCGTGCTCGGCGGCAAGCCCGAAGGCGAGGGCGACGGTGCGCGCGACGAGGAGTGGCAGCATCGCCACGACCGGGTGGTCGGCGCGGGCGGGCTCAAGGTGATCGGCACCGAACGCCACGAATCGCGGCGCATCGACAACCAGCTGCGCGGGCGCTCCGGTCGCCAAGGGGACCCGGGGGTGACCCGTTTCTATCTGTCTCTCGAAGACAACCTGATGCGGATTTTCGGTTCCGAGCGGGTGGCCGGATTGATGAACCGGCTCGGCATGGAGGCCGGGGAGGCCATCGAGCATCCGCTCGTGACCAAGGCCATAGAGAACGCCCAGCGGAAAGTCGAGGCGCACAACTTCGACATCCGCAAACAGCTTCTCGAATACGACGATGTCGCGAACGATCAGCGCAAGGTGATCTACGAACAGCGGAACCGCCTGCTGGTCGCCGAGGACGTGGCCGCGAGCGTTGCCGCGATTCATCACGACGTGGTCGAGGCCCTGATCAGTCACCATATCCCGCCCGGGAGTTTCGAGGAGCAGTGGGATGTCCCGGCGCTCGAAGAGACGCTGAGCCGCGAGCTGCGCCTCGAGCTGCCGCTCGCGCGCTGGCTCAAGGAGGACAATGCCCTCGATGAAGAGGGCTTGCGTGCCCGCGTTCAGGAGGCCGCCCAACGGCGCTACGCCGAGAAGACCGAGCAGTTGGGTGAGGAGACGATGCGCCACCTGGAGAAGGCGATCATGCTCCAGGTCCTGGACCTCCAATGGAAGGATCACCTGGCGGCCATGGATCATTTGCGCCAGGGCATCCAATTGCGCGGTTATGCCCAGAAAAGCCCCCAGCAGGAATACAAGCGCGAGGCCTTCGAACTCTTCTCGGAGATGCTGGATCGCATCAAGCACGAGGTGATCACCACCATCGCGCAGGTGGATATCCAGGATGACAGCGACGTCGAGTGGATCGATGAGCAACGCCGCCAACAGGGCGGCGCCATCTACAGCCATCCGGACCCCGGCGCCTCCGAGGTCGACGAGGAGGTCATGGTTCAGACCGTGATGCGGACGGGGCCGAAGGTGGGGCGTAACGAGCCCTGCCCATGCGGGTCCGGCAAGAAATACAAACAGTGTCATGGCAGGCTCGCGTAAGGAGAGAGAGGGTATGGCCGTGGGAGGAAGCGTTCTGCCGCCGTTGGGGGCCATACCGGGCGTGCGCCTGGGTGTCGTGGCGGCCGGTATCCGCAAGGCCGGCCGCCCGGACCTCGTGGTCATGACGTGTGAACCGGGCACGAGTGCCGCCGCGGTCTTTACCCAAAGCCATTTCGCGGCAGCCCCCGTGGAGGTGGCGAGGGCGCATCTCGCGCAGGCCGCGCCGCGCGCGCTCGTTATCAACACCGGGGTCGCCAACGCGGCGACCGGCGAGCAGGGTCTTCGCGATGCGCACGCGGTGTGCCGGGCGCTCGCCGGCGAGCTTGGGTGCCGACCCGAGGAGGTGCTGCCGTTTTCGACCGGCGTGATCGGCGAACCCTTGCCGCTTCCGGCCCTGCTCGCGGGATTGCCGCAGGCGGTGGCGCAAGCGCGGGACGACGGCTGGCTCGCGGCGGCGCACGGCATCATGACGACCGACACGGTCCCCAAGGCCTCGTCCGCCAAGGTCCGTTTCGGCGACGTCATCGCCGGCATGACCGGCATCGCCAAGGGGTCCGGGATGATCCATCCGAACATGGCCACCATGCTCGCCTTTATCGCCACCGATGTCGCGGCATCGGCCGAGGTCCTCGATAGCGCCTTGCGGCGCGCGGTCGGCCCCACCTTCAACGCGATTTCCGTCGACGGTGACACCTCGACCAACGATGCCGTCGTGCTGCTCGCGACCGGCCGGTCGGGGGCGCGCCTCGCGGCTGCGGAAGGGGCCGATTACGAACGGTTCGCGGCGGTGCTCGAGACCGTGTGCGGGGAGCTTGCGCACGCCATCGTGCGCGACGGCGAGGGGGCCACGAAGTTTGTGCGGATCACGGTATCGGGCGGCCGGACCGAAGAGGAGTGCCGCGCCGTCGCCCATACGATCGCCACCTCGCCGCTCGTCAAGACCGCGCTGTTCGCGGGCGACCCCAATTGGGGGCGCATTCTCATGGCGGTGGGGCGCGCCCCGATTGCGCTGCACGATCCCCGCGCGGTGGTCGTGACCCTGAACGGCGTGCGCGTGTTCGCCGGCGGCGCGGTGGACCCGGATTACCGCGAGGAGCACGGCCAGAAGGCGCTCGCCGGATCCGAGGTGGCGATCGGCGTGGATCTCGGCCAAGGCCATGCCCTGGCGACGGTCTTCACCTGCGATCTCTCCCACGACTATGTGCGCATCAACGGGTCCTACCGGACCTGAGCGCGTTGTCGTCGCGATCATTGCGGACGGCGCGGGCCGCGTGCTGATCGCCCGTCGCCCCGCGGGTAAGCCGGGTGCGGGGCTGTGGGAGTTTCCGGGCGGCAAGGTCGCGGACGGGGAGTCGGAACCCGCGGCGCTTGCGCGCGAGCTCGCCGAGGAACTTGGCATCACGGTGTCCCGGAGCCGCCCCTTGCCGCACTTTCGCGCCGACCCGCCCCCCTCCATCCGACTCGCCTTTTGGCGCGTGGAGCGCTATGACGGGCGTCCGTATGGCCGGGAGGGACAGGAGGTCCGATGGCACCCCATCGCAGACCTTGCGCGGCTGCCGTTCCTGGCCGCCGACCAGCCGATCCTCGCGCGCCTCGCCCTACCCCCCTGGTATCTCATCAGCGATATCGAGGGGCTCGGCGAACGGGAGTTCGAGCGGCGCCTGGCGCGAGTGCTCGCGCGCGGTCCGGCGCTCGTGCAGCTGCGCGAGCCTTGGCCGCCCGAGCGTTTGGTGGCCTATGCCGAACGCTTGCGCGCGCTACTCGATCGCCACGGCGCCGCGGTCCTGATCAACGCCCCGCCGGAGATGGTCCCGGCCTGGGCCGGGGTCCATTTGCCGGCGCGCTCCCTGCTGGCGCGGGACGCGCGGCCGGTGCCGCCTCCTCGCTGGCTGGGCGCGTCCTGCCACGACGCGCGTGAGCTCGCCCATGCGGCCGCCATCGGCTGCGATCTGGCCGTGCTCTCGCCGGTCCTGCCGACACCGTCCCACCCCGGCGCCACGGCACTCGGCTGGCCACGCTTCGCACAACTCGCCGCGGCGACATCGCTGCCGGTGTATGCGCTTGGGGGGGTGCGTCTGGAAGACTGCGAGCGGGCGCAGCAAAACGGGGCCCAGGGAGTGGCCGTGCGCAGCGCCGTTTTTGCGCGCAACGGACAGGGATGAGGCGCGGGCTCGCCGAGAAGGGGGCTTGCCGGGATCGGGGGTTATGGCGGCAAGCGGTGCGCGCGCGATGCGCGGGCCAGGGCGCAATAGCGCGCGTGCAGATCGTCGACGAGGGGCACCAAGGCCGTGCGTTCGCCGTCGTTCGACAGGGTGTCATCGGCCAAGGCGAGGCGCCGGGCCCGGGGTGCCTGAAGGGCGAGGAGCGCGGCGACCGTGGCCTGCGTCAAACCGCGCGCGGCGAGCCGGCGGGCCTGGATCGCGCCGTCCACGTCGATCACGAGCACGCGGTCCACGAAGGGCGGGCGCCCGGTTTCGGCGAGCAGCGGGATGACGAGGAGCGCGTAGGGCTCGGCGCCTTCGGAGCGCTGCTTCAGGGCCGCGCGGATCGGGGGGTGGAGGATCGCCTCGAGGGTCGCGCGGGCCTTGGGATCGGAAAAGACGCGCGCGCGCAGGGCCGGGCGCAGGATGCGGCCTTCGCTATCGGCGATCAGCGGCCCGAAGGCGGCGCGCACGGCGTCGTTCTCCGGCCGCCCCGGTTCCAGGAGGTCGTGGGCGAGCGCATCGGCATCCACGACGCGCGCCCCGCGCTCGGCGAACATCTGCGCGACCGTCGATTTGCCGGAGCCCGCCCCCCCGGTGAGGGCGACGCGGAAATCAGCCATGCACGGCCCGCAGGTAGCCGGCCATGAGCGCCTTCCCGAAAAAGAGCCCGACCCAGGTCGCAAAGCAGAGGAACGGACCGAAGGGCATCGGCGTTTCCCGGCTCATGTGCCCGCGGGCCAGGTTCACCACGCCAAAGAGCGCGCCCAGGAGTGCGCCCAGCAGCAACACGAGCGGGAGGAGCGGCCAGCCGAGCCAGGCCCCCGCGAGCGCAAAGAGCTTGAAATCGCCGTAGCCCATGCCCTCCTTGCCGGTCGCGAGCCGGAAGATCTGGAACACGAGCCACAAAAGCCCGTAGGCGCAGGCGGCGCCCAGTACCGCCTGCGCAAGCGGGGCGTACAGCCCGGCGATGTTCGCAAGCAGGCCAAGCCAGAGAAACGGCAATGTGATGACGTCCGGCAAGATCTGTTCGCGCGCATCGATGAAGCTCAAGGCGATGAGGGCCGCGGTGAGCGCGAACGCCAAAAGCCCGGCGACCGTGATCCCGAAACGCGCAAGCGTAGCCCACGCCGCGAGCATCGTCAGGATCTCGATCGCGAGATAGCGGATCGGGATGGGCGCGCGGCAGTGCCGGCAGCGGCCCCTCAGGAGCAGGAAGCCGATGATGGGCACGTTGTCGCGAAAGCGCAGCGGGGCCTGGCACGTCGGGCAATGGGACGCGGGCCACGCGAGATTGAAGCGCGCGGCGGGTTGCGCGGCGAGGCCCAGCGTCTCGCGGCAATCCTGTTCCCATTGCCGCTTGAGAACCAGGGGCAGCCGGTAGACCAGCATACTGAGAAAGCTGCCGATGATCGCGCCGAAGGCGAGCACGAAGAGCGTCGGGACGGCGACATCACCGGCGGATGCTGTGGGGGTGATCACGGATGGCCTGCTCGTCGGGTGGTCTCATGCGCGGCCTTGTCCGGCCGTCCGCTTCGAGGATGCGGTGCGCCGCTCACTCGTTCGTGACCCGTTCGACCTCTTCCAGGCTGGTGATGCCTTCCCGGACCTTCTTGAGGCCGGACTGACGCAGATCGGAAACGCCCTCTTTCTGCGCCTGTTCGGCGATGTCGGTCGCGTTCCCGCCGCTCATGATGATCTGGCCGATCGCCGGTGATACCGGCATCACCTGATAGATGCCGACCCGCCCCTTGTAGCCGCCGTTGCATTGATCGCAACCGGCCGGTCCGTAGATCGTGAGGCCCGCAAGCTCCTGTTCCTGGAATCCCGCCTGCAGGAGGGCCGCGGGCGGGAGTTGCACGGGCTTACGGCAGTGGGGACACAGGCGCCGCGCGAGGCGTTGCGCGATGATCAGATTCACCGCCGAGGCGATATTGAAGGGCGGTACACCCATGTTGACGAGGCGCCCGAGGGTCTGCGGGGCGTCGTTGGTGTGCAGCGTCGAGATCACCATGTGCCCGGTCTGCGCCGCCTTGATCGCGATTTCGGCGGTCTCGAGATCGCGGATCTCACCCACCATGATGATATCCGGATCCTGTCTCAGGAAGGCCCGCAGCGCGGCCGCGAAGGTGAGTTTCGCGCGCTCGTTGATGTTGACCTGGTTGATGCCCGAGAGGTTGATTTCCACCGGATCCTCGGCCGTCGAAATGTTGCGGTCGTTGGTATTCAGGATGTTGAGCGCCGTATAGAGCGTGACGGTCTTCCCGCTGCCGGTCGGTCCGGTCACGAGCACCATGCCGTAGGGCCTGTGTATGGCCTCCATGTACAGGGTCTTTTGCTCGGCCTCGAACCCCAGGCGATCCACGCCCAGGGAGGCCGACGCCGGGTCGAGGAGGCGCAGGACGACCTTTTCGCCGAACAGGGTCGGCAGCGTGCTCACGCGAAAATCGATCGCGCGGGTCTTCGACACGCGGATCTTCATGCGCCCATCCTGCGGAATGCGGCGTTCGGAGATATCGAGGCGCGCCAGGATCTTGACGCGCGCGGCGATGCGCGCGGCCAGCGCGAGCGGCGGGGCCGCCACTTCCTCCAACACCCCGTCGGTGCGGAAACGCACTCGATAGCTGCGCTCGTAGGGCTCGATGTGGATGTCTGAGGCCCCGCGGTTGATGGCGTCGATCAAGACCTTGTTGACGAAGCGCACGATCGGCTTGTCGTTGATCTCATCCGATTCCTCGGTCTCCGGGGCGTCCTTGTCGGCCGCGACGTCCACGACGTTCTCGAGCGCCTCGCTCGTCGCCATATCCGCGAGGCTGCTGTCCTGGCTGTCGAGGTTGCGATCGATGAGCTGCCCGAGCTTGCCTTCCTCGACGAGCAAGGGCTCCGGCAGAAGGCCGGTATTGAATTTGATTTCATCGAGGGCCGCGAGGTTGGTGGGGTCGGCCACGGCGACGAACAGGCGGTTGCCGCGCTTGAAGACCGGCAGGACGCGGTGCCGGCGGATCAATTTCATGTCGACGAGCTTGACGGGGCAGCATTCCGGATCGAGGGCGCTGATATCCAAAAGCGGGATACCGAATTCCTCGGAAGCGGCCTTGGCGATCGTGAGGGCGTCGAGCTTTTTGCTCTCGACAAGGCGCGTGACGAACGAGACCTTGTTGGTCTGCGATTCCGCGTTCAAACGCTCCGCTTCGGCGGCCGTGAGCCGCTGATCGCGGACCAGACGCGCCGCAAGACCTGTGAGGAGCATGCCGCCATTCACGACGGGATTGACTGTAGCCATAGACGCACGTCCAACCTTGCTCGATACTCGGGGAGCTTGCCCCTATAGTAGTTAACCTGGCGGCATATGCCAGTCTACGGGCCCCCTTGACCGGCTTGCCCGGCCTAATTTAGACTGATTCTAAGTTCAACCGGAAGAGGAAGCACACCATGAGTCTTAAAGGTAGCAAAACCCACGAGAACCTGAAAGCGGCATTCGCCGGCGAGTCGCAGGCCAACCGCCGCTATCTGTATTTCGCGGCGAAGGCCGATGTCGAGGGCTACAACGACGTTTCGGCGGTGTTCCGCTCCACGGCCGAGGGCGAGACCGGGCATGCCCACGGGCACCTCGAATACCTGGAAGCCGTGGGCGACCCGGCCACGGATCTGCCGATCGGCGGCACGAGCGAAAACCTGAAGGCCGCGATCGCGGGCGAGACCCACGAGTACACGGATATGTATCCGGGCATGGCCAAGGTCGCGCGCTCCGAGGGTTTCGAGGAGATCGCCGACTGGTTCGAGACGCTCGCGAAAGCCGAGCGCTCGCATGCCAACCGGTTCCAGAAATCGCTCGATAGCCTGGGCAAGTAGGGATTGTGGCGAGGACGCGGGTCGGCTCAGCCGGCCCGCCGTTTTTTGGGAGGCAGGGTGGAGAAAGAGACCGATAAGACCGTGATGCGCGAGGGCAATCTCGAGGCCCCCCTGCGGCATCCCATCGCTTGGCAAACCCCCGGGTTTTTCGATGCCCAGGCGATCGAGACCGAACTCCACCGGGTCTTCGAGATTTGCCACGGGTGTCGTCGCTGCTTCAATCTCTGTCAGGCCTTTCCGACGCTCTTCGATCTGATCGACAACTCGCCCGGGATGGACCTGAAGGACGTCGCGCCTGCGGATTATGGGCGGGTGGTGGAGCAGTGTTATTTGTGCGACATGTGTTACATGACCAAATGCCCTTATGTCCCGCCGCACCCCTGGAACGTCGACTTCCCGCATCTCATGTGGCGGGCGAAGGCCGCGACCTTTCGGGCCGGCAAGACACGCTGGCGGGACCGGTTGTTGACGAGCACGGATGCCGTCGGCCGTTTGGCGGGTATCCCCGTCGTCACCGAATTCGTCAACGCTGCGAACCGCAGGCCCGCCGCCCGCGGGCTCCTCGAAAAGGTCCTCGGCGTCCACCGTCAGGCGCGACTCCCGGCTTATCACCGGCGCACCTTCCGCAAGAGCTGGCGTCCGGCCCCGGCGGCGGCCGGGGGGACCACCGGACGGGTTGCACTGTTCACCACCTGTTACGGAAATTACAATGACCCGGATCTCCCGCGGGATCTCGCGCGCGTATTCGAGCACAACGGGATCACGCTGAGGCTGATGGACGCCGAGCGGTGCTGCGGCATGCCCAAATGGGAGATCGGCGATCTCGAGAGTGTTGCCGCCCTGAAGGACGCGAACGCCCCGATACTCGCGGCGCTGATCGACGAGGGCTTCGACATCGTCGCGCCGGTGCCGTCGTGCGTCTTGATGTTCAAGCAGGAGCTGCCGTTGCTCTTCCCGGACGATGCGCGGGTGATGAAGATCAAGGGCGCGATTTTCGATCCGTTCGAGTATCTGTCCTTGCGGCACAAGGCCGGTCAGCTCAATACCGACTTCAAACAATCGCTTGGCAAGATCGTCTATCATGTGCCCTGCCATCAGCGGGTTCAGAACATCGGCCCGAAGACGCGCGATATCCTGCAGCTCGTTCCGGGGACGACCGTCGAAACGATCGAACGGTGTTCCGGGCACGACGGCACGTACGGCGTCAAGCGCGAGTTCTACGAGGCGGCGGTCAAGATCGGGCGGCCGGTCGTGAGGCGGATCGCCGAGGCGCAGGCCGAGCATTTCACGAGCGACTGCCCGATTGCCGCGGAGCACTTGGCGCAAGGTCTCGGGCCCGAGGCGCGCCCGCTCTCGCCGTTTGCGCTGTTATGCCGGGCCTATGGGCTCTCGGACGACGATCATTCACAACAGGGAGACTAGGGCATGGCGCACGAGGGTTGGCACGAGGAGACCGCCGATTTGTCGGAAACGACACGCGACATGCATCGCGCCATCGTCTCGTTGATGGAGGAGCTGGAGGCCGTCGATTGGTATCAGCAGCGGGTCGACGCCTGCAAGGATCCAGAGCTGCGCGCGGTGCTCGCGCACAATCGCGACGAGGAAAAGGAGCACGCGGCCATGGTGCTCGAGTGGATACGGCGTCACGACGCGGTGTTCGACAAGGAGTTGCGGGACTCTCTGTTCCGTGACGGGAGCATCACCGGCCGGGAGCACGGGACCAAGACGGAAGACTGAGGAGTCGACATGGAGCCTTTGGGGCGCGAGGATCTCTTGCCGCTCGAGCGTTATGCCGAGGAGCGCGCGGCGTTTCGGGCGCGCGTCATGGCGCACAAGCGCAACCGCGAGGTCGCTTTGGGCGCGAACGCGCGGCTTGTGTTCGAGGATCGGTTGACGATCCAGTATCAGGTCCAGGAGATGCTGCGCGTGGAGCGCATCTTCGAGCCCGCCGGTATCCTGGAGGAGTTGGCGGCCTATAATCCCCTGATACCGGACGGCGACAATTGGAAGGCGACCTTCCTGTTGGAGTACGAGGACGTGGAGGAACGGCGCGCGGCGCTCGCGCGTCTGCGGGGCATCGCCGAGACGGTGTGGATGCAGGTCGGCACGCAGGCTCGGGTCCTGGCGATCGCGGATGAGGACATGGGGCGCGAAAACGGCGACAAGACCTCGTCCGTGCACTTCCTGCGTTTCGACCTGACGCCGGAGAGTGTGAACGCCGCCAAGGGCGGGGCCGCGATCCGCTGCGGGATCGATCACCCCGCCTACCGCGTGGAGACCGTGCTGAACGAGTCCGTACGCGCGGCCCTGGTCGCCGATCTCGCCTGATGGGCCGTTACAACGCATCCGATATCGAGGTTCTGACGGGCCTTGAGCCGGTCCGGCGGCGTCCCGGGATGTACACCCAGACCGACCGCCCCAATCATCTCGCGCAGGAGGTCATCGATAACGCCGTCGACGAGGCGATCAGCGGGCACGCGCATACGCTTGCCGTGACGCTACACGCCGATGACTCCCTGTCCGTTCGCGACGACGGCCGCGGGATGCCGGTGGACGTCCACCCGGAGGAAGGTGTCAGCGGCGTCGAGGTGATCCTCACGCGCCTCCACGCGGGCGGCAAGTTCTCCCATAAAAATTACACGTACTCCGGCGGTTTGCACGGGGTCGGCGTGTCCGTGGTGAACGCCCTGTCCGCGCGGCTCGAGGTCGCGGTGAAGCGCGGGGGACAGCTCTACCGCATGGCGTTCGCGCACGGCGCCAAGGTCGAGGACCTGACGGTCGCGGGTGCGGTGCCGCGCAAGGACACCGGGACCGAGGTGCGTTTTTGGCCCGAGGCGCGCTATTTCGACAGCGCCAAATTCGCCCTCGCGCGCCTCAAACATCTCCTGAAGGCCAAGGCCGTTCTGTGTCCGGGCCTGCGCGTGCGCTTTCAGTCGGAGCAGGACCCGACCGAGGACCAAGAGTGGTTTTACGAACACGGTCTCGGCCAGTACCTGATGGAGGCCTCGGGGGAGCGCGCCGGTCTGCCGGCAAGCCCGTTCACGGGGCAAGTGGCGGGCGGGGGCGAAGAGGTCGAATGGGCGGTCGTCTGGCAGCCGGAGGAGGAAACGGCGTTCGTGCGCGAAAGCTACGTCAACCTCATCCCGACGCCCCAAGAGGGGACGCACGTGAACGGCTTCCGGCTCGGCTTGACGGAGGCCTTGCGCGAGTTCTGTGAATTCCGCAACCTCATGCCGCGCGGGCTCAAGCTGACAGGCGAGGACGTCTGGGAGAAGATCGCCTTCGTGTTGTCGGCCAAGCTCATGGAACCGCAATTTTCCGGGCAGACCAAGGAGCGCCTCACCTCGCGCGAGACCGCGACCTTCGTCTCCGGGGTGGTCAAGGACAGCTTCGCCCTCTGGCTCAACGCGCACGTGGCCGAGGGCGTCGAGATCGCGCGTCTCGCGATCGAGAGCGCGCAGGTGCGCGAGCGTCGCGCGAAGCGCGTGGAGCGCAAGAAGGCCGTCAACGGACCGGCCTTGCCGGGAAAGCTCGCCGATTGCACGAGCCAGGACCTTGCGCGCACCGAACTCTTTCTGGTGGAAGGCGATTCCGCGGGCGGCTCGGCGAAGCAGGCGCGCGATCGCGTCTTTCAGGCCATCATGCCGCTGCGCGGCAAGATCCTGAACACCTGGGAGGTGGAGTCCCCGGACGTTCTGGCCTCGCAGGAGGTGCACGACATCGCCGTGGCGTTGGGCGTCGATCCGGGAAGCGATTCGCTCGCCGGCCTGCGTTACGGCAAGGTGTGCATTCTCGCCGACGCCGACTCCGACGGGGCGCATATCGCGACGCTTCTGTGCGCGTTGTTCGTGCGCCATTTCCGGCCGCTGGTGCATGCCGGGCGCGTGCACGTCGCGATGCCGCCTTTGTACCGGATCGATGCCGGCAAGGATGTGTATTACGCGCTCGACGAGAACGAGAAACGCGGAATCCTGGACAAGATCATGGCCGGCAACGCGCGCGCCAAGCCGAACGTCCAGCGGTTCAAGGGCTTGGGGGAAATGAACCCCATGCAGTTGCGCGAGACAACCATGAGCCCCGACACGCGCCGGCTCGTGCGCCTGGTCCTCACGGACGACGCGCCGACCGATGCGTCGCTCGATATGCTGCTCGGCAAGAAGCGCGCGGCGGACAGGCGGCGCTGGCTCGAGGCGAGCGGTGACAAGGCGGAGGTCATGTGAGCGAGCAGACGGAGTGGGTGGGCGAACAGATGCCGGTTCTCGGGTTTACCGAGAAGGCCTATCTCGATTACTCGATGTCCGTCATTCTCGACCGCGCGCTGCCGCACATCGGGGACGGCCTGAAGCCGGTGCAGCGGCGCATCGTCTACGCGATGTCGGAATTGGCGCTCGCCGCGGGCGCCAAGTACAAGAAGTCCGCGCGCACGGTCGGCGACTGCCTCGGGAAGTTCCATCCGCACGGGGATACGGCCTGTTACGAGGCGATGGTGTTGATGGCCCAGCCCTTCAGCTATCGCTACCCGCTCGTGGACGGCCAAGGGAACTGGGGTTCGCCCGATGACCCGAAGTCGTTCGCCGCGATGCGCTACACCGAGGCGCGCCTGTCGCGATTTTCCGAGGTCCTGTTGGCCGAGCTCGCCCAGGGGACCGTGGACTGGGTCCCGAATTTCGACGGCACGCTCGAGGAGCCGCGGCTCTTGCCCGCGCGATTGCCGCACGTCCTGTTGAACGGCGCGACCGGGATCGCGGTGGGCATGGCAACGGATATCCCGCCGCATAACGCGCGCGAGGTGGCCAGCGCCTGCCTGCGCCTCCTGGACGACCCGAAAACCCCTCTGGAGACCCTCTGCGAAGACATCCTCGCGCCCGATTATCCGACGGGCGCCGAAATCGTCACGCCGCGCGCGGACATCCTCGCGTGCTATCGGACGGGGTCCGGGGCGATCCGCGCGAGGGCTGTGTGGGAGAAGGAGGACGGCGCGCTCGTGGTCACGGCGCTCCCCTACCAGGCGTCGGGGGCGCGTATTCTCGAGCAGATCGCAGACCAGATGCGCGCGAAGAAGCTGCCCATGGTCGAGGACTTGCGGGATGAATCGGACCACGAGAACCCGACGCGACTCGTGATCGTTCCGCGCTCGCCGCGCGTGGACGCCGAGGGCCTCATGAGCCACTTGTTCGCGACCACGGATCTCGAGAAGAGTTACCGCGTCAATTTGAACCTGATCGGCCGCGATGGCCGCCCGCGCGTGTATGACTTGCGCACGCTGCTTTCGGAGTGGCTCGCCTTCCGCATCGAGACCGTGCGCCGCCGGTTGACGTTCCGTCTCGGCAAGATCGAGGAGCGCCTGAAGATCCTCGACGGATTTTTGGCGATCTTTGCCGATCTCGATGAAGTGATCCGCATCATCCGCACGGAAGACGAACCGCGCCAGGCCCTCATGACGCGCTTCGCGCTCGATGAGCGGCAAGCCGACGCGGTGCTCGAGATGCGCCTGCGGCAACTGGCCAAACTCGAGGAGTTGAAGCTCCGGGAGGAGCACGGCCGGCTCACGCGCGAACGCCAGGGTCTTCAGCGCATCCTGGGATCCCAGGCGCGTTTGCGCCGATTCGTGCGCGAGGAGCTCGCGCGCGACGCTAAGGCCTATGGGGACGACCGCCGTTCGCCGTTGTCCGAGCGCCCGCAGGCGCGCGCGCTTGCGCCCACCGACGTGGCGGTGGAGCCGGTGACCGTGGTGTTGTCGGTCAACGGTTGGGTGAGGCAGGCGCGTGGCCACGAGATCGACGGCGCGAGCTTGTCATATCGCACCGGCGACGGGTTTCGCCAGGCGGCGCGCGGGCGCACCAATCAAGCGGCGATCTTTTTGGACTCGGAAGGTCGGAGTTACGCGGTCCCCATTCACAAGCTGCCGTCGGCGCGCGGGTTCGGGGAGCCGTTGTCGCGCACCCTGACCCCGGCCGCGGGCACCGAGTTTCAGGGCGTTCTGGTCGGCGAGGACACGGATCAGGCGCTCTTGGTCGCGACCAGCGGCTATGGTTTCAAGGCCCCCCTGTCCGAGCTCGCCACGCGCAATCGCGCCGGCAAGACGGTCGTGAAGCTTGGCGAGGGGGCGAGCCTCCTGATGCCGGCGCTGATCGCGCCCGGCGGATGGGTCGCGTGCGCGACCCGGACGCGGCTTTTGGTGCTCCGCGACGAGGATTTGCCGCTCATGCCGCGCGGGCGTGGCGTCAAGCTTCTCGATGCCGCGGGCGAACCCCTCGTGGCGGTGGCCGCGGGCGCGGCGGATCAGACGCTCGTCGTGACCGGCAAACGCACGGTCAGACTCCCGGCGTCCGAACGCCGACGGTTCCAGGCGGCGCGCGGCAGGCGCGGCAAGGCCCTGCCGGAGGCCGTCGGGACGCTCGTGGCGCTGTCCGTGGCGCCGTGACGCGCTGGGCCCTGGGCCTCGAGTACGACGGCGCGCGGTTTTGCGGCTGGCAGAGCCAGTCGGGGGTGCTCACGGTGCAAGACACGCTGGAGGCGGCGCTGGCGCGCGTGGCCGACGCCCCGGTGCGCGTGGTGGCGGCCGGGCGCACCGACACCGGGGTGCACGCGCTGTGTCAGGTGGTGCACTTCGATAGCGATCGCCTGCGGCCCCCCGAGGCCTTCGTGCGCGGCACCAACAGCCACCTGGGACACGATGTCGCGGTCCTGTGGGCGCGTGTCGTAAGCGAGGCGTTTCACGCCCGTTTCGCCGCTACCGGTCGCAGCTATCGCTACGTGATCCTGAACCGCTCCGTGCGCCCGGGACTGTGGTCCGGGCGCGTCAGCTTCGATTACCGGGCGCTCCAGATCGAGCGCATGCAGGAGGCGGCGCACGCGCTGATCGGGCGCCACGATTTCAGCGCCTATCGGGCGAGTCAATGCCAAGCCAAGACGCCCGTGCGCACGATTCGCCATCTGACGGTCAGCCGCCACGGACCCTTCGTCGTGATCCGCGTCGAGGCCGATGCCTTTCTGCATCACATGGTGCGCAACATCGCAGGCGTCCTGTGCGCGATCGGCGCAGGCGAGCGCCCCGTCTCGTGGGCGGCCGAGGTGCTCGCCGAGCGCGCGCGCACCCGGGGAGGAGTGACAGCGCCGCCCGCGGGCCTCTACTTCGAGGGGCCGTCTTATCCCGAACGCTTCGGTCTGCCGCGGCCGGCGGCCGATGCCTGGCCGTGGGCGATGGGGAGCCCCTCGCCGTAACAATATCCATCCCTTGATATATACGGATGGACGTATATAATGCGCGCCCATGCCGACCGCCGAGACGCTCTTCCCCGTCCTGACCCATGAGACGCGCCGCCGGCTCCTCATGTTGCTGCAGACGGCGGGCGAGTTGTGTGTCTGCGAGCTGTTTCAGGCACTGGATCAAGGGCAGGCACCGGTATCGCGCCACTTGGCGATCCTGCGCAAGGCCGGTCTCGTCGAGGCCCGCCGGCACGGGACCTGGATCTACTACCGGCTCCCCGCCCACCTCCCGCCTTGGATTCAGACCCTGTTCGCAGCACTGGCCGAGGCGCCCGGCAACGACGTGTTCGCAGCCGACGCGCAGCGCCTGCGGCGCGTCGGTGCGCAATCGCTCGCCTGCGGGCCGTCCGCCCGTTCCATCACGCGTTCATAAAGGGGAAAGGAATGATTCTGGCGCTGGCCGTGTTCGCGCTGACCTTGTTTCTCGTCATCGCGCAGCCCTTCGGGCTCGGGATCGGGTGGGGGGCCTTGATCGGCGCGCTCATCGCGCTTTTGCTCGGTGTCGTCCATGTCGCCAATATCCCCGTGGTCTGGGCGATCGTATGGAACGCCACGTTCACATTCGTCGCGCTGATCGTGATTTCGTTGTTGCTCGACGAGGCCGGGTTTTTTCATTGGGCGGCGTTGCACATGGCGCGCGCGGGCCGCGGCCGGGGCCGAATCCTCTTTCCCTTGATCATCCTGCTGGGCGGCCTGGTCGCGGCGTTCTTCGCGAACGATGGGGCGGCGCTGATCCTGACGCCCATCGTGTTGGCGATGCTGCTGGCCCTGGGGTTTCCGCCCAGCGCCGCGTTCGCGTTCGTCATCGGCACGGGCTTCGTCGCGGATACGACCTCGCTGCCGCTTGTCATCTCCAATCTCGTCAACATCGTCTCGGCGGACTTCTTTCATATCCCGTTTCGCCATTATGCGCTGGTGATGGTGCCCGTCGATGCGGTCTCGGGCCTGGCGACGCTTGCCGTCCTCTGGGTGTATTTCCGCCGCGACATCCCGGCCTCCTATTCCGTGAGCCGGCTGGAAGCGCCGCGCGAGGCCGTCAAGGACCCGTTGTTGTTCGCCTTGAGCTGGCCGGTCTTGGTGGTGTTGCTCGCGAGTTATTTCGTCGCGGGGTCGTTTCATATCCCGGTGTGTGTGCCGACCGGCATCGCGGCCTTGGCCTTGCTGCTCGTGGCCGGTCGCGTGTGGCGGCACGGCGAAGGCGCGGTCGTGCCGGTGCGGCGCGTCCTGCGCGAGGCCCCCTGGCAGATCGTGCTGTTCAGTCTCGGGATGTATCTTGTCGTCTACGGCTTGCGCAACGCGGGTCTGACGATCTTCTTGTCGCGGATTTTGCACGCGCTCGCGCAACAGGGCATATGGCCCGCGACCATCGGCACGGGCTTCCTGACCGCGGCCTTGTCCGCTGTCATGAACAATATGCCGACGGTCCTGGTGGGGGCGCTCGCCATCCACGCCACGGCCGGCGTCCCCGCCCTGACGCGCGAGGCGATGATCTATGCAAACCTCATCGGCTGCGATATCGGCCCGAAATTCACACCGCTTGGCAGCCTCGCGACGCTCTTGTGGCTCCACGTGCTGGCGCGCAAGGGGCAGACGATCTCGTGGCGCATGTATATGCGCGTGGGGCTGTTGTTGACGCCCCCCGTGCTGCTGGTGACGCTTGCGACACTCGTCGTGTGGTTGAAAGGGATATCGTGAGGGCCGGGCCCCGGGGGTGTCATGAGAGTGCTGTTTGTGTGTACGGGCAACAGCTGCCGCAGTCAGATGGCCGAGGGTTGGCTTCGGCACTTGAGCGAGGGCCGGATCGCGGTCGAGTCCGCGGGCCTCGAGGCGCATGGGGTGAATCCCATGGCCATCGCGGCCATGGCCGAGCAGGGGGTCGACATCCGATCCCAGACCTCGAAGACCGTGGATGAGGGGATGCTGGCGCGCGCCGACCTGGTCGTCACCGTCTGCGATCACGCGGATGCCCACTGCCCGGTCTTGCCGCCCGGCGTACGCAAACAGCACTGGCCCTTCCCGGACCCGGCCAAGGCCCAGGGGGACGCGCGCGCGGTGCGCCAGGTCTTTCGGGACGTCTGTCTCGCCATCCGCGCGGCGGTGCAGGCGTTTCTGGCCGATGCCCCGGTGAGCGACCGCCCGCAGCCCTAAAGCACCTCGGCCGCGTGGTCGGCGAGCCGCGAGCGCTCCCCGCGCCGCAAGGTGATGTGCCCGCTATGGTCCCACCCCTTGAAGCGATCGACGATATACGTCAGGCCCGAGGTCGTTTCCGTGAGGTAGGGGCTGTCGATCTGGGAGATGTTGCCAAGACAGACGACTTTGGTGCCGGGGCCCGCGCGCGTGACCAAGGTCTTGATTTGGTGGGCGGTCAGGTTTTGGGCCTCGTCGAGGATGAGGAATTTGCGCAGGAAGGTGCGCCCGCGCATGAAATTCAAGGACTTGATGCGCACGCGCGAGCGCACGAGGTCGCCGGCCGCGGCCCGCGCCCACTGCGACTGGTTCGCGCTTTCGAGGTGGGTCTGGCTCAGGATCTCGAGATTGTCCTCGAGCGCACCCATCCACGGGCTCATTTTCTCCTCCTCCGTGCCCGGCAGGAAACCGATGTCTTCGGCGACCGGGATCGTCACCCGCGTCATAATGACCTCGCCGTAGCGCTTTTGATCCAGGGTCTGTTGCAAGGCCGCGGCGAGCGTCAGGAGCGTCTTGCCGGTCCCCGCCTGCCCGAGGAGGGTCACGAGGTCGATGTCGGGGTCCATCAGGAGGTTGAGCGCGAAGCTTTGTTCGAGATTGCGGGCGTGGATGCCCCAGACCGCTTGATCCGTGGTGTAATCCTTGGCTGGGTGCAGCACGGCCCGCTCGCCCTCGATGGCGCGCACGATGAGCGGGGGGTGGTCCGCATTCCGGCTCACCAGAAACTCGTTCGGATGCCAAGCGCGCACGATAGGGCCTTCGGCGTCGTAGGAGACGTCTTCCCCGGAGCCCTTGGGGTGCAGGCGGTTCTGCGGCCCCGGGACCCAGGATGTCGTCCCCGGATACAGAAGGTCTGCGTCGTCGAGCGCGCGATCGCTCGTGTAATCCTCGGCGGCAAGGCCCAGGACGCGGGCCTTGATCCGGGTATTGATGTCTTTGCTGACCAGGACGACCTCGCGGTCCGTGTGGGCACGGGTCAGGTCCTGCGTGAGCGCGAGGAGGGGATGGTCGGCGGCGCGTGTGGCCAGCGCGCCGGGCAAGGGGTGGTCTGGGCCCTTGACGGGGATGAACAGGCGCCCGGCGTGGCCATGGGCGCCCGGTAGGGGCACGCCCGCGCCCGGGTCGCGCGCTTGCCCGAGGAGCGTTTCGAGGAAGCGGCTCGCCTGACGGGCGTTGCGCGCGTCGTCCGACCCCCCGGTCTTGTGGGCATCCAGTTCCTCGAGGACGGCCATGGGGACATAGACGTCATGCTCGTCGAAACGGTATATGGCCGCCGGGTCGTGCAGGAGGACAGTGGTATCCAGAACGAACAAGCGGGGAGGGTGGGCCATCA
The DNA here is from genome assembly GCA_027343725.1 of Acidiferrobacteraceae bacterium. Lineage (GTDB taxonomy): Bacteria > Pseudomonadota > Gammaproteobacteria > Acidiferrobacterales > Acidiferrobacteraceae > Acidiferrobacter. The sequence continues at coordinate 1,407 of DAHWKH010000022.1, read as the reverse complement.
GCCGAGGAGTGCCCGCAAGTCTTTTAAGACCGTCAGGACGTGGCTGTCGACCTTGACCTTCCGGTACTCCCGTTGCAGGACGCCGTCGGCGTCGATGATGAAGGTGCTGCGTTCGATACCTAAGGACTTTTTGCCGTAGAGGTTCTTTTCCTTGATGACGTCGAACGCCTCACACAAGGACCCGTCCTCGTCGGAAACGAGGTCGAACGGGAAACACTGTTTGCTCTTGAACGATTCGTGCGATGGGAGGCTGTCGCGCGAGACCCCGAGGATCGTGGTATTCAGGTTTTCGAATTCGTCGTAATGGTCACGGAAATCCTGGCCTTCGGTGGTGCATCCAGGGGTGTTGTCCTTGGGGTAGAAATACAAAACGACGTTTTTCCCCCGCAATTCCGATAGCCGGAAGGTCTGGTCGTCGGTGGCGCGCACCGCGAGGTCCGGAACCGTTTGCCCAAGTTGTGCCCTGCTCATGGACTGCCCCCTGCTGTGAGTCTTCCGGGTGGTATTGTACCAAGAGCGCCCGCACGGTCGGCAACTGCCGGCCGCGCTTTGCGCGCCGGGCGCTCGTCCAGTACAATACGCGCTGGGGCGGAGGGGCCGGACAAAGCCAAAAAACCTTTCCCACTAAAGGTCGGCCCGCTGACGATGAGCGAGCGAAAGCGCTTGCCCGGCGTTCTTGCGCCTTTCTGGAGTCGATAGGCCGGCCGCCCCGGGTGTTGCCAGAGCTCGTTCTTCATAGAATCGGATGCGATCGTTGAAGAAGGAGGATCTTCTGTGGCCACGTCCGTCAGAGGCAAAACGCGCCAGGCGCCAACACGAGCCAAAAAGACCGCGGCGCAACCCATCCCCGCGACACCTGCGGCGAATCCCGATTTACACGACGATATGCAGCGGCTCCTGGCGGGCCTGCAGCGCCTGTACGAGGGGGACTTCGCGGTCCGCCTGCGGCTGCGCGAGCCCGGCCTGTGCCAGGAGATCGCGGATGTCTTTAACGGACTCGCGCGGCGCAACCAGCGGATGACCCAGGAATTTTTGCGGGTCGCGACCGTCGTGAGCGAGCAGGGTCGCATCGGCGCGCGCGCCGCCATCGAGGATATGCATGGCTCCTGGGGCAGCATGATCGATGCCCAGAATGCCATCATTTCCCATTTGGCGCACACCATCACGGAGATCTCCCGGGTCATCCAGGCGGTTGCGAGCGGGGACCTCTCACAAGTGGTCCCCGAGAACATCGCCGGACGCCCGACGCGCGGCGATCTCGTGCGCGTGGGCCGGATGGTCAACACCATGGTCGACCAATTGCGCTCCTTCGCCGCCGAGGTGACGCGGGTCGCGAAGGAGGTCGGCATCGAGGGCAAGCTCGGGGGCCAGGCGCGCGTCAAGGGGGTCTCCGGGACCTGGAAGGAC
>DAHWKH010000020.1 GCA_027343725.1 Acidiferrobacteraceae bacterium | reverse complement strand
AAGGCCGCGCGCGCTTGCCCGCTCGGCGCTTGCGCGCGCCCAGGGGAGACGTGCCCCGATCGCGCCCGCCAGCACCCCGAACTGTCCCTGATCGCACCACCGGAGCCACGCCCCGCGCTCGGCTTCCGGGCGCGCGGCGAGGGCCTGGCGCAGCGCGTGGCGCCACAACGCCCCGGGGGCCGCGGGGCGCGCGCGCACGATCGCCTGCAAACGCCGCAAGGCGGCGTCCTCGGCGAACCTTGGTCCCTCGCCATCGAGGTCGCTCGCGGCGCTGGCATCGAGCCCATAGCGGCGTGCGCCGGGCAGGTCGTAGATGAAGCGGTGCGTGCTCGTGCGCACCCAGTCGATCCCCGTCACCGCCACGCGGCAGGACTCGCACTTGATGCAGTTCTCGGGCACGCTCGCGGCCCCGCCGCCCGCGCCTCCGGGGCTGTAGACCTCGGCCGGGCAGACGCGCGCGAGCGCCCGGGCGGCCTCGGGGGCGAGGTCCGAAGGCACGCTCAAGTGGCGCGGGTCGGGCTGCCGGCGCGCAAGCGGGGCGAGCCAGGTCAGGGCGGAGGCGTGTGCGCCCGGCTGCCAGGCCAGGGCCTGCCTTGCGCGCAGGGTGCGCGCGTAAAAGTCGCGCCGCGCAAGCACCGTTCTCCCGCGCGCCAGGAGGCTGACGGCATCGGTCGCAAAGCCCAAGGCCCCGGTCAGGACCTGAGGCGCGCCGGCCCAGGCCGCGCGCGCTTGGCTCAGCGCCCAGGGGAGGGCCCGGATCGCGGCCAACCGCTCGCCGAAGGTCGGCAGGGCGCGCCCGTAGAAGAAGCCGATCGCCCGGGCCCAAAAGGCGGACGCCTGGCTTGTGAGGTCGACGGGCGCAAGGCGGCCGTCGCGGGCGCTCAGCCAGCGCACGGAAAGGGGGGGGACGCGCGTGGGGCGCGCCCTCACCGCCCACGGTGCCGCCATCGCGGCGAACACCCGGCGGTCCGCGATCAACGCGCGCGCGGTCTTGGCGAACAGGCGCGCGCGGGTCGCGGGGGGGCTTTGGAGCGCGCTTGCAAGCACCGGGAGGTGATCGAACACGAGCCCGGTGGCGTGCAGGGCCTCGGGCCAGGCGCTCGTCAAGCGCGCGTTCGCGTAATCGGGGGAGGCGAGGAGGCGCCCGCCGTAGGCCTCGGTCAGGGCCGATGCCGAATAATCCCCGCGCGCGCCGATCGCGAGCACGGCATCGGCGAAGGCGACCCCCGTCAACGCCGCCGGGCCCATGAAGTTCGGATACGGGAACTCCTGGCCGAGCCCCAGGGCGGCGCCGCCGATGGCGAGCCCGTCGTGGGCGCAGGAGGCCCCCTCGCGCAGCCCCCCCGAGCGGATCAGCTTGACCCCGTAGGCCACCTGGCGCGCATCGCCGACGAGCGCTTGAATCTCGGGCAGCGCCAGAAAGCGCCGCAACAGCTGCGCGTGGTCCCCGGGGTTGTGGCGGGCAAGCGCCGTGAGCGGCAACACGAGGCCGACCGAGAGGCTCGACCGGTTCGTGTACAGGAAGCCCGTGGCGTTCAAGGGGCAGGGACGCCCGGCGAAGGTGCCGTTACGCAAGATCCACTCCTGCGCGAGACCCTCGCCCGGCGCGAGCCCGAACCGCGCCTCGATTTCCGCCGCTGGCAATGGGAATACCGCCTTGATGCCCTGGGCGTAATGGACCTGCGGGCGTTCCCAGCCGCTGTGCGCCAAAAGCCCCCCGGCGTCGCCCTCGGCCAGGAACACCACCGGCGCCTCGATGACCCCGCGCTCGGTCTCGACCCCGACCACCCGCCCGCGCGCCCGCCGGAGACCGGTGACGGCGGTGCGCGGCAGGATCGTCGCCCCCCAGGCGATGGCGCAGGAGGCGAGATAACGATCGAAATGCGGCCGCAGGATGGTCCAGGCGGCCCCGTAGTCGTTGCCGGGGACCGCGCGCGCCTCGAAGCCCGCGCACGCCTGCCCGTCGTGGACCAAGAGCTGGCGCGCGACGATGCGCCGCTCCTTGGGGGCCTTCGCGAACGCGTCCGCCCCGAGCACGTCCTCGCGCAGGAACGGCTCGGCATGCAAGACGCCCCCCGACCAGTTCTCGGCGCCGGCGAACTCCGCCGCTTCGAGCACCAGCGGCCGCGCGCCGGCGCGCGCCAGGCGCAACGCCGCCGCAAGGCCGGCCGGGCCCGCTCCGACAATCACCACGTCCGGTCTGTGGGCCATTCCTGACCTCCTTACTCGTGCAGTATAGCCCCGGGTGTCGCCTAGGTCGGATGGCGCAAGCGACGGGCGGCGTTAAGGTGGGGCCTCGCTATTTGAGGAGGACTCATGGCCGCCCACGAAGACTCCGGCACCGGCAACCCGATCATCGCCATCAACACCGCGCGCATCGCCAATCGCCCGGACAGCTACGAGACCATGCACAAAGTCGGTCCCAAGGTGTGCATCACCACCGCCAAGCATCCGGGTTTTCTCGGTTTCGACCAACTGATGCAAATCGGCATCCATCCGATGGCCGGCCGCTACGGCGGCGGCGCGCTCGACATGCGCGACACCCTGAATCCGATCTCCATGTATCAGTACACGGTCTGGAAAAGCGCGCAAGCGCACGAGGAGATGCATTACCAGCAGTTCGACATCATCTACGAGCTGTGTTCGCATTGCCTCGCGATGGTGGTCGAAGGACCCTGGGAGCCCGTCTACGAGGTCGTGACCTCGAACCTCGCGCCGCCGATCGGGCTCACCGACGTGCCGGCGCTCATGATGGCGCGCGCGGCCAAGCAACAGCCGGTGCCGCGCGTCGCCATGCCCGGGCGCATCGTGGTCCTGGGCGACCACGGCGTGATGCATGGACACGAGGCGGACTTCGAGCGCGGGGTCCAGGACACCATGGCCTGGCTCATGGACCACGCCCCCGGGCTCATCGGCTGGATGCTCTTGAAGCAGATCGGCGTCTCGGCCATCGGGTCGTTTCAGATGGACCCCGACGGCATGACCCGGGCGACGCTCGGGGCGAACCCGCCGCGCTACAACACCAATTACGGCGACAAACCGCTCGACCACCCGCCGATCCCGGCGCAAACGCCGGCGCAGTACTTCGTGCACAGCGAATGGAGCGACCCCGAGGCCGCCCATCAGGGACTTGGCAAGGTCCTCGTCAATTACGAGGCGCGCACGATCCACGACCGGGGCGTGCTCGCCCACATCAACCGCGGTCCCTATTACCAATTGTTCGCGTCGATGATGGAAGAAGGCACCTGGCGCGAACACCTCGTTCGTTAAGGAGGTCTCATGGCAAACGGCAAACCTCAGGTCGTCATCTTGGGGGGCGGCTTCGCGGGACTTGGGAGCGCGCAGAAGGTGCGCGAGTACGCGGGCGACAGCGTCGACATCACCGTCCTCGACCGCAACTCCTACCTCCTCTACATCCCCAACATCCCGGCCGAGGTCTTCGAGAACCGCGACCCGGCCGCGACGCTGCGCATGAACACCGGCAAGGCCTGGCAGGAGGCCGGGGCGACCTTCATCCAGGGCGAGGTCCGGGGCATCAACCCGGACCTGCGGACGGTGGAGTTCCTCCCCAAGGAGCGCGACGGCGCGCCCCTCGAGGTCCTGCACTACGATTATCTCGTCATCGCCTTCGGCTGCCGCCTGGCCTACGACCAAATCCCGGGGTTCGCCGAACACGGGCAGGCGATCTCGGACACCTATTACGGCAACAAGCTGCGGCGGACCCTGTTCGAGGGCGGTTACAAGGGCGGGCCGATCGCGATCGGCTCGGCGCGCTTTCATCAGGGCAGCGCGGTCAAGGACCTCGTGCCGATGGCGGATGCCGCCTGCGAGGGCCCGCCGGTCGAGGTGATGATGTCGATGGCCACCTGGCTCAAGAACCACGGCCACGGGGGGCCCGACAAGATCACGGTGTTCACGCCGGGGCACATGATCGCCGAGGACGCCGGCGAGAAGGTCGTGACGTCTTTGCTCGGCATCGCGAGCCAGATGGGCTTTCATTACCAGAACAACCGCGGCGACATCACCGAGATCACGCCCGAGGGCCTGCGCTTCGAGCACGGCGACCCGCTCGAGGCGGAACTCAAGATCGTGCTGCCGGATTGGGTGCCGCACGCCTTCATGAAGGGCCTGCCGATCTGCGACGAACACGGCTTCGTGGTGACCGACATGCTCATGCGCAACCGCAAGTTCCCGGAGGTCCTGGCCTGCGGGGACGCGGCCGCCGTCACCGTCCCGAAGCTCGGCGCGATCGGCCACCAGCAGAGCGAGATCGTCGGCAAGCAGATCGCGCTCGACATGGGGCGCGTGAGCCCGGAGCTCGCCAACGAACCCCTCAAACCGCTCGTCTACTGCATCGGCGACATGGGCGACAACAAGGCGTTCTACATCCGCTCCGATTCCTGGTACGGCGGCCAGACCCAGGTCCTGAAAATGGGCCGCATCCCCTATCTCCTGAAAATGCAGTACAAGGACTTGTTTTTCAGGACCCAGGGGCGGATCCCGCCATGGGGTCTTGATGCGGCGCAGTTTCTCGCGGAACGCCTGTTCGCCGCCTGATGAGCGGGCCGCTGCCGGGTGACGGCCGCCAAGGACCCTGGGACGCGGGCCTCAGCGCGGGCCAGTGGCAGGCCCTGGCTCATCTCGCCGAACGCGTGGCGCGGCTCGAGGAGGCTGCGGACGGGCCGCTGGGGCAGGGTCTCGCCGACGCCCTGACCACGGCGTCCGGCACGCTCGCCGAACACGACCTCGCGGGGCTTGCGCGCGAGACGCTGTCGGCGCTCGAGGCCTTGCGCGCGGCGGGCGTCCTGCGCGCGCTCGCCGACAACGCCGAGACCCTCGCGGTCTTGCGCGACACGCGCCTCGATCGCGCGACCTTCGCGGCACTCACGCAGGTACTCAACGAGGTGCGCGCGGACTGGCGCACGTGGCATGACCTCGCGCGGCGTTTGCGCGCGAGTCAGGAGTGGCTTTCGGGGCCCGGGGGCGAGGCGCTCGCCGCGGCCTTCACGAGGGTCTCGGGATTACTCGATCGCCCCGACCTCGAGCGGCTTGCGGGCGAGCTCGGGGACGTGCTGACGGCCCTGTCCGAGAGCGGCGCGTTGCGGGCGCTGGCCGCCAACCTCCCCGATCTCCTCGCCGGCGCGCGCCGGCTCATCCCGCAGGGGCCGGCGGCACTCGCCGACCTCGGCGAGACGCTCGACGCGCTGCGCGCGGACATCGCGAGCGCGCACCGCCTCCTGGAGGGGCTGCGCGGCCTCGAGGACCTGTGGCGCGGGCCGGGGGGTGAGGCGCTGGCCGGCGTGGTCGTCGCACTGAGTCGGCTGAACCGTGAGGAGTGGGTGGGGCTTGCGCGCGACATCGCCGGGCTTTTGCAGAATTGGCGCGCGGCGGGCGTCTTCCCGGCCCTCGAATCGGCCGGCGGCTGGCTCGCCGATGCCGCCCAATCCCTGCCGCTGCTCGTCGCCGACTGGGCCGCGCGCTGGAACACCCCCGAGGGCGAGGCGATACGCGCGTCCCTAGCGCGCCTGCGCGCCGCCCTGGGCGCGCCCGAGTCCCACCCCGGCGGAGGACTCAAGGGCCTCTACGCCCTTTTGACCGATGCCCGCGTCCAGGACGGGCTCTATCGCGCGAGCGTGATCGTGAGCGCCCTGCGCGGCTCGCCCGGCGACCTCACCCATCCTGCCAAAGACCGATAGGACGAGGACGCTCGCGGCTCTACGCTTGCCTGGATCTCTCTTCCCGCCACACGGCATCGGGTGGGCATGGCCAGCGTCGCAGGGACACTTCGCGTCTTCGAATCCGGCAGTCCGAGCGGACCGCGCCTGAATCTCGGCTGCGGCCCAGTGATGCCGCCGGGGTGGATTCACGTCGACGGCAGCCGGCGGGCATGGCTCGTGAGTCACGCCTGGCCCCTCGATCGCTGGCTCGTGCGTCTCGGACTCCTGCGCGCCACCGCCTTTCATCCGCCGCTCATCCACCACGACTTACGGCGCGGGGTGCCGTGGCCCGATGCCTCGGTGGCGGCGATCTACGCGGGCGAGCTCTGGGAACATCTGGAACCGGATGACGGCCGCCGCCTGTTGGACGAGTGCCACCGCGCGCTCAAGCCGGGCGGGGTGTTGCGCGTGTGCGTGCCGGACGGCGTCGGTTTCTGGCAACAGTACCTGGCGCTGCACGAGGCCGAGCGGGCACGCGCGCCGGGGGAGCGCGAGAGCGCGCGGCTTGCGCGCCACGTCGGCTTGTATTTCGCCGACATCTGCACGCGCCCCCCGGGGTTCAAGTCCTTCGGACATTTCCATAAATGGCAATACGACGAGGTGCAGCTCGTCGACCTCTTCACGCGCGCGGGATTCGAGGAGGTGGGCCGCGAGCGCTTTCATGACAGCCGCATCCCCGGCATCGCGGCGCTCGAGCGCTCGGACTTCCTGATCGTGGAAGGCGTCAAGCCCAAGGCCTAGCCGCGCGTGCGCTTGGCGATCCCTTTCAGGGCCTGGGCCCGGGCCTTGGGCCCGGCCTTGTTCAAGAGCGCGGGACAGTCGACCCGGCGGCCGGGGGCGGTATCGACGAGCGGCAACAAGGCGGCCGCCGGCGTGAGCGCCGCCCCCAGGATGACCGCCGCCGCGCCGCGCTCGATGAGCGCCTTCTTGCCCACGCTGAAGGTCGGTTTCTTGAGGGTCCCGGCGATGTGCAAGGGGCCGCGCATGCTGAAAATCGTGACATGCTTCGGTTTGGTGTAGACCGTCATGCGCATCGCCTGGCTGCGCATGTTGACCGTGCCGCGCGCGAGGATATTGGCGGACGGGGTATCGATCAGGAAGGTGCGCGTGCGCGCAAGGCCGGCGCGCATGCCCAAACGCACCACCGCGCACGGAATCGGCTCGCGCTTGAGCCCCGAGAGCCAGTCGAGTCCCGCACTGCCGACGTGCAATTGCGCCAGCGCCACATAGAGGTTGCTGACGGAACCGCGCGCGAGCGCAAGGCCCAAGTGCCCGGTCGCGTGGCCCATCATGGCCGCGATGGAGTTGCCGGGGGCGGCGAGCGCGAGACGCCCGCCGACGGTTCCGGTGCTGGCGCTGTGGAATTTGACCTTGGGGAACAACAGGCGCAGATGGATGCCGCGGGCGATCGCGCGCAGGCGCGTCTCGTAGACGGGACGGGTCGCGTTCATCGTGTAGTCGGCGCGCACGAGACCGTTGGCGACGCCGAAATTGAGGGGATCGAGGCGCACGATCCCGCGATGGATCGTGAGATGCGTGGAGAGGTCCTGGATGCGCATATGCGAGGCGTAGACGTGCTCGGCATGGTAGATCACGTCGGCGTCGAGATTCAGGAGGTGGCTGCGCTTATAGGGTTTCGCCGGCAGCACCTTGCGCGCGCTGTGGGCGTGCGGCTTCACCACCACGTGTCCGTTCACGGTTTTGGGCTTGGCCTTCACGAAACCCGCGAGGTCCTTGAAGTTGAGCGAGTGCGACACGAGGTTCGCGGCGAGCACGATCGGGTGCCCGGGGCGCACGTGGATCGTGCCCTCGAGATCGCTCTTGCCGACCAACCCATGAAAATGCGAGAGGCTCCAAATCTTGCCGTGGCGCGTCAGCTGCCCGCTCAAGCGGAAGCGGCCGGTCGATGGCAGCGGCAGGTTCACCGCCTTATTGACGCGCCCAAGCCCCGCGCCCTTCAAGAGCACGTGGAGGTTGACGTGCTTGAGGGCCACCGGCCCGCTCAGGGTGCCGTCGATGCGGGCGAGGAAACGCCCGATATGGACGGCGAGCGCGACCGGATAGGGGACGTGGAGGTTTTCCGCGCGGACCGGCGAGCCGAGCGCGCCCGACAAGGTAAACGGCGAGCCCTTGTAGAGGCCGTGGCCCGCGAGCCGTAAACGCGTCGGTGGGTGGGCGCTCGTGATGGTCATGGCGAGGTGGGTGCGCGAGGGATCGTCGCGCACGGTGATGAGCCCGTGACGGATCACGAGGCGCCCGATCGTGGGGGTGGGCGCGGGCTTTGCCGGTTTGGCGGGTTTTTTCGGGTGCGGGAACACCCAATTGACGCGCTTCGCCGAGAGCTTGATGAGCCGGATGCGCGGGCGGATGAGCGTGAGCGAGGGCAACACCAAGCGCCCATGCAGCAACGGCAGCAATTCGATCCGTAAGCGCGTCTTGCGGATCGCGATCATCGGGCCCTTCGCCCACGGCGGATTCGCGACCGTGAGCCCGGTGAGGGTGATGCGCGGCGGCAGGCCCCAGTCCACGCGCACGGGCCCCTGAATGACGACCGCGCGCTTCAATTTGGCGCTCGCGTCCTTTTGCACCACGCCCTTGATGATGCCGGGGGCGAGCGCGACTGCGACACCGATGAGGACCGCCACGACGAGCGCCGCGCCGATGGCGATCTTGCCCCAAAGCGGTACGCGCCTCACAGCCATGGCCACCTCCTCGCCCCATGCTAGCGGACACCGCTTCGCGCCGGCATCCCCTCTTCGCCCGGGTCCACGAACACGGCTGGCAGATCGATGACGTCCTCGACCGCCTGCCCCGCGATCGTGAGCACCGCCAGCGCCTGGCGCGGGTGGAGCCTCCGGATGAGGCGCGGCGGGATCAGGGGGTCATGGCGGGCGGCGGGCGCGCGCTGCGCGAACAGCGCCTCCCACAAGCGCAGGGTGTGGGGATCCTCCGTGCGCAGACACAGCTTCTGGCGGAAGTTCTGCAAGAGGGTGTCGGCGAGGTCGCGATCCCCGAGCGCGGCGTAGACGCTCGCCACCGACTGCGCCGAGACGACCCCGAGGGTCCCGAAGGCGCGGGCCTTGTCCCAGAAACTCAAGTCCGACAAGCCGTCCTTGTTGGCGCTCACGATCTCCTGGTATTCGTCGCATAGAAAGAGCAAGGGGTGGGCCCGCTCGCGCGCGCTGCGGCGCTGCATGTACTGAAAGAAGCGCAGCTTCAGAAAGGTGTAAACGACCTTGGCGCCCATGCCCCAGACGGCGAGCGGGAGATCGACGAGCAAGAGCTCGGAGCGCGCGAGCGCCTCCATCCCGGGGACGTCGGTCTGCGGGCAGAAGGCGTCCACGAGATCGGGGTGGGTGAACGGTGTGAGGACCTGCGCGACGCTCGCGAGGACGCCGGACGCCACTTTCGCGTCGAAGCGCGTGAACACCCCCTCGTGATAGGCCTGATAGCTGCGCAGGAGCCGCAGCGCCTGCGGGCTCAGACCGGGCGCCTCCGCGCGCACGATCCGATCCAGGCGCGCGCGGGCGTCGTCATGAAAGAGGTAGTCGTAGAGGCCGTTCAGGGTGTAATACTCGGGCAGGAAGGACAGCACCCCGAGGGCGTTGCGGCACAATTCGACCGCGGTGTCGGTCCAGAAGGGATCGGGGGGCGTCCCCGAGAGCAAAAGCGCGGACTTCAGAAAACCCGCGGCGGCCTCCGGGGTCAGCCCGCGCAGGAGATGGAAGGCGCGGCGTTTGGGACCGATCACCGTGAGCGTGCGTCCGGCGGCGCGCGCAAGCGCCGCGGCGGCGACCCCGAAGTCCCCTTTCACATCGAAGACGAGGCCGCCGATGCCCTGGGCGAGGCATTGCAGAAGGATCGGCTGGATCACGGACGTGGTCTTCCCGGAACCGATGCCGCCGAGGACCAGCAGGTTCTGGCCGAGATCGGCCGCCGTCAGGACCGCCGAGCGCCCGCGCCCGATCAGGCCCGCGCGTTGCGGGATGAGGCCCGTGGCCTCGCCGAGCCAGATCGCAAGGCCCGGCGGCCGCAGGCGAGGCACGCAGGCGGCGCGCGCCCGGAAGAACGCGGTCCACGGCCAGGCGAGCGCAAGCAGCAGGCGGGCCGCGCGCCGGAGCGCCCTCGGGGCGCGGGATGCCCGCCGCAGGGGGACGCGCCCCGCCGACCCCGACCAGACGGGCTGCAAGGACGATGCCGCGGACCTCGGCCGCGGCGCGGCCGCGCCTCCGGTATCGAGCAGGCCCTGGGCCTCGAGCCGCTCGCCGGCCGCGAAGAGGGCGCGCAGGCGACGCCGGTCGGCGCGCTTTCGCAGGCGATAGGGATCGACGCCCTCGGACCTCGGCGTTTTGCGCATGGACGCGAGCGTAACGTCGCGTGATACTCGCCGGTATCGCGGATTCGGAGGGACACCCCCTGCCCGGCCTGTTCGTCAAGACCGTCTCCCGCGGCCAGGGACACAGCGTCGTGCGCCAGGCCGCCTATTGCGGCCGGCGGCGGCTCTACGACCAACGCCTGGGGCGCTCCTTCGACTTCACGCGCCGAGCGGGGCTCGTCTTTTCCGAGTTCCGCCTGCCCCCGGGGGACTTTCCGCCGTGGCGTGACCCGGAGCGCTTTTGGAACGCGCTCGAGGCGCGCCTGACCCGCGTGAACGCGCGCCTGGCGCGCGAGATCCTACTCGCGCTTCCGCGGGCGCGCGCGCTCAGCGACAGTGTCGATCTGGTGCGCGGCTTTCTCGAGGCGGAATTCGTCTGCCACGGACATGCCGTCGACTGGCATATCCATGCAGACCGGCCGCGCAACCCGCACGTCCATGCGCTCGTGAGTTTCCCGGTCGTGAGCGGCGCGGACTTCCTGCCGCCCGGGCCCGCCTGGGACCGGCGCGCCTGGCTCGTGGGGCTGCACGCCGCCTGGCGGCGGCATTGCACGCGCGCGGGGCTCACCGTGACGCCGTCCCAGCCTTATGGCCTGCACTTGGGTCCGGCCCACGCGCTGGCGCGCCGCGGGGTCATCACCCGCCAGGGCCAGCGGCTCGCGGCCTTGAAGGCCCTCGCGCGACGCCCGCCCGGGCAACGGCTCGCGGCCTGGGCGCGCGTGCGCATCCGGCGGCGCGAGCGCGCGCTCGATGCGCGGATGCGCGGGCGCTGACCGCTGCCCGTCCGCAAGGGGCTTGTCGGAAACCGGGGCGCCGCCTATCGTGAGCCCACCGCGAACACAAGCTCACGGACTCCGGGACAAGACCTCTCATGCATCGCGTCCGCATCCTCGCCGCAGCCCTCATGATCGCAGGCGTCGCGAGCACGACCTATGGGGCCACGGCGCTCTCGCATCGAACCAAGGTCGCCCAACTCGGGCCGCTCGCGCTCTCGGCGCGCACGCGGCGCCACATCGACTGGCCCCTGTGGGTCGGGGCCGGGATGATCGTGGCGGGGGGTTTCCTATGGGTCGCGCGCGGGAGGCGCCGCTGACCTCACGTCGGGCAGACGAGCTGTCCCAGGGCCTCGGTCAGGCGGATGTTTTCGGTGTAATCGACGGGGCAGTCGATGACCGTGACGGTGGGCGAAGCAAGCGCCTCCGCGAGCGCCGGGAGGAGGTCCTCGGCGCGCTCGATGCGGCATCCGCGGGCCCCGAATGACTGCGCGTACTGCACAAAATCGGGGTTCGTGAAACGCACGTGGCCCGTGCGCCCGTAGTGGAGCTTTTGCTTCCATTCGATGAGACCGTAACAGTTGTCATTCCATATGAGGATGACGAGCGCGAGAGACAGGCGCATGGCGGTCTCGATTTCCTGGGAATTCATCAGAAACCCGGCGTCACCGGTCACGGCAACGACGTGGCGCCCGGGCGCGGCGAGCGCCGCCGCCACCGCGCCCGGAACGGCGATGCCCATGCTCGCGAAACCGTTCGAGATGATGCAGGTGTTGGGCCGCTCGGCGTCGTAGAGACGCGCCATCCACAGCTTGTGCGCCCCCACGTCGCACACCACGATGTCGTCGGCGGCCAGCGCCTGGCGCAAATCGGCGACGATGCGCTGCGGCTTCAGCGGAAACGCCGGCGCGTCGCGAAACGCCGCCAGTTCGCGGCGAATGAGGTCGCGCAGCGCAAGCGAGGCGTTGGCGCGCTGCCCGTCCAGGCGCGCGGCGATCGCCGGGAGGGTGGCGGCGTAATCCCCAATGACGCCCGCGGTCACGATGTAGTGCGCGTCCACCTCGGCCGCGCGCAGATCGATGTGCACGATCCGCCGATCCGCGGTCTTGTGCCACAGCGCCGGGGGATACTCGACGAGATCGTAGCCTACGCAAATGATGACGTCCGCGCGGTCGAAACCGCAGGAGACATAGTCATGGGCCTGCAGTCCCACGGTACCGAGGCTCAGGGGGTGGGATCCGGGGATCGCACCCTTGGCCATGAAGGTCGTGGCCACCGGGATCTGGAGCGCTTCCGCGAACGCCTGCAGGGCCTCGCACCCATGCCCGCGGATCACGCCGTTGCCGGCCATGATGAGCGGATAGTGCGCGTCTTTGATCACGCTCGCGGCCTCGGCGACGCACGAGGCCGACGGATAGGGCGCGGGCGCGGCCTGCACCTTGAGGGGCGCGCCGCTGGCCGGCTGGGCGGCGACGTTCTCCGGGAAATCGATGAAGCACGCCCCGGGCTTTTCGATGCTCGCGAGCTTGAACGCCTTGCGCACCACCTCGGTCACGATCTCCGGTTCGAGCACCTGCACCGCATATTTCGTGATCGGCGCGAACAGATTGACGAGATTCAGGACCTGATGCGACTCCTTGTGCAATCTCAGGGTCGAGGCCTGGCCGGCAATCGCCACGAGCGGCGCGCGGTCCATGGTGGCGTCGGCAACCCCCGTGACGAGGTTCGTGGCCCCGGGGCCGAGAGTCGCAAGACACACGCCCGGGCGGTGCGTGAGGCGCCCGTAGACATCGGCCATGAACGCAGCGCCCTGTTCGTGACGGGTGGTGACGAAGCGAATGGGGGAGTCGAGCAAGGCATCCATGAGCCCCAGGTTTTCCTCGCCCGGGATCCCGAAGATGTACTCGACACCCTCGTTCTCGAGGCAGCGCACGAACAGCTCGGAGGCGTTCATCGTCAATGGCTTTGGCTGCGGCGCACCTTGCGGACCAGGTAGTCAACCACGCGCATGAGCTGGCGCCGGCCGCCGGCGAGACTCGGGTTGGTGCGATATCGGCCGCCGACGATGAAGGTCGGCACCGAGTGGATGTCCTCCGCGGTCTGCTGCTGGCGCGCCTTGCGCACCGCGAGCGAGACGGCGAACGACTCGTAGACCTTGCGAAAACGCGCGGCGCTCACGCGGCTGTGGGCCGCGACCCAACGCGAGATGCTGGCGGCGTTGTCGAGGACCTCGTGGTGGATGTGGATGGCGTTGAAGAACTTGTCGTGCAAGGCCGGCACGAGTCCCAGGGTCTTGAACGCGAAAAACGCCCGCGCCTGCGGCAACCAATAGGGGCTGATGGCCGCGGCCTGGCGACTGAAGGCCACGTCCTTGGGCTTGTGTGCGAGCCACCGATTGAGGATCGGCTGGAGGTGGAAACAATGCGGGCAGCCATACCAGAAGACCTCTGTCACCGCCACCTTGGGGCCGGGCGGGGTGGGCTGCGGCGGGCTCACGCGCACGTACTCGAGGCTCTCGACGCCGCTTGCGAAGGCCGCGATCGGCGCGCAGGCCAGGATCAGACCCAGGACCAGGATACCGGTGTTTCTCATAGGACGTGTCTCCCGTGTAGATAGGTGCCGCCCCTAGTGTAGCCGCTTTTGTGTTCCGTGCGGGCGGGCGCTATCCTAGCGCCGGCGCGTTGCGGAGTCGGGTTATGAGTAGCAAGTCCAAGGTCGAGCTGGCCGAGTTTTTGACCCACCAGTATCTGTGTGAATCGCTCACCATCAAAGAGGTCGAAACGCTCCTCGAGTACACGGAGCTCATCCAGTTCAAAAAGAACGCCGTCATCGCCGACATCGGCGAGGTGGGCGAGGCCCTGTATTTCGTGGTCAAGGGCGAGGTGGCCCTCTATTACGATGACGGCGGCCAGGAGCACGAGGTCGGGCGCATGACCGAGGGCGAGCTCATGGGGGAGATGTCGTTTTTCGACCGCAAGCCGCGCTCGGCGCGCATGCGCGCCAAGTCCGACGATACGCGTGTGCTGTTGCTGTCACGCGCCAAGTACAAGCGCATGCGGGTCGAGCACCCGTATATCGCGGTGAACCTCCTGGAGCACGCGGTCATCAGCCTCGACCACCTGTTCCGGCGCGTCAGCAACGACGTGGCGCGCTTCTCCCAGTACATCCACGGCGGCCTCAAGATGTAGCAAGCGCCGCGAGCAGCCGCCCGTGGAGGCCCGCGAAGCCGCCGTTACTCATGATCACGACATGGTCGCCCGGGCGCGCGTCGGCCTTCAGGGTGGCGAGGAGATCCTCGTGCCGGTGGTAGAGCCGGGCGCGCGATCCGAGCGGCGTGAGCGCCGCCTGCACGTCCCAGCCGATGTCGGCGGGCGCGAAGACGTAGACCGCGTCGGCCTGCGTCAGCGCAGGCGCCAGGGCCTCGCGGTGCACGCCCCGGCGCATGGTCTGGGAACGCGGCTCGAGCACCGCGAGCACGCGTTGCGCCCCGACGCGCGCCTTCAAGGCCGCAAGCGTGGTCCTGATGGCCGTCGGATGGTGGGCGAAGTCATCGTAGACGACAACCCCGGCGGCCTCGCCGCGCACCTCGAGCCGGCGCTTGATGCCGGCAAAGCGGCTCAATGCGCGGATCGCGAGCGCCGGCGGCACGCCCGATGCGCGCGCCGCGGCGATCGCCGCGAGCGCGTTGGCGATGTTGTGCTCGCCGATGAGAGACCATTCGACGACCCCCTGCTCGCTCCCGGCGAAGCGCACACGGAAGCGGCTGCCGTCGGGCACGAGCGGCTCGGCCTGCCAGCCCGCGGCCGAGCCGAAGGTCTCGACCGGGGTCCAGACCCCCTCCTTCAGGACGCCCGCGAGCGCCGCATCGGGGTCGTGGACGATGAGTCGGCCGCTGCCGGGGATGGTGCGCAACCAGTGCGCGAACTGGCGCGTGATGGCGGCGAGGTCGGGGTAGATATCCGCATGGTCGTACTCGAGATTGTTCAGCACCGCGACCCGCGGCCGGTAGTGGATGAACTTGGCGCGCTTGTCGAAAAACGCGGTGTCGTACTCGTCGGCCTCGATCACGAACAGCGGGGAGTCGGTGAGCCGGGCCGAGAGGCCGAAGTTCAGGGGCACGCCGCCCACCAGGAAGCCGGGGGCGAGACCGGCGTCCTCGAGGATCCAGGCGATGAGGCTCGTGACCGTGGTCTTGCCGTGGGTGCCGGCGACCGCCACCACGAACCGCGAGGACAGCACGTGCTCGGCAAGCCACTGCGGCCCGGAGACGTAGGGCAGGCCCTCGTTCAAGACCTGTTCGATGACGCCCTGGCCGCGCGAGAGGGCGTTGCCGATCACGACCATGTCCGGGCGCACCGCGGGGAGGGTCTCATAACCCTCGCTCACCGGGATGCCGCTCGCCGCCAGCTGCTCGCTCATCGGCGGATAGACGGCGTGATCGGCGCCCGTGACCTCGTGGCCGGCGGCGCGCGCGATCAACGCGAGCCCCCCCATGAACGTGCCGGCGATGCCGAGGATGTGGATGCGCATCAGGTCTTGGGGAGCGGAAAGGCGCTGATCAGGACCCAGCCGCTCGCGATGATGCCGGTGACGCTGATGAGCGCGCTCAGGTAAAGCGGCAGCTCGAGGGCGTGCCAGAGAATCTTGGTAATCACCGCCACGAACCAGACCGCAAGCGCGATCGCGAGGATCTCGGACCCCTCGGCCCCGAAACCGCGGCCGAACGACAATGGCCAGGTGACGAGATTGATGAGGACGTTGCTGCCGTAGACGGCGGCGATCGTCTGCCCGTACCGGTGGCGGTGGCGGCGAATCGCCAGCACCAGGGCCACCCACAGGCCCAGCAAAGCGGTCTGGGTGGCCGCGAAACCGATCCGGGCGGCGTTATGGGCGAAGCCCGTGTCGACTGCGTAGTTGGTGGCAAACGCAAGACCCGCGGTCACGATCGGCAGACTGCGCGAGGCCGGCAAATCCTGCGGGCGCCCCCAGAGCAGGCCGATATCGAGGAACAATTTGAGCAGGGCTCGCATTTACCGGCGCGCACGAGGCCCGGGCCACGGGGAATCGGGAAGCATGACGCATGATAAACCGCTTTGCGGCTGGAAGAAAACGCCGCCGACCTTTAGACTGCCGCCCGTGATGATGGAACTCGTGACAGACGCTGACGACCTGAAGACCCTGTGTGTCGCGGTCCACGAGGCCCCCTGGGTCGGTCTCGACACCGAATTCCTGCGCGAACGGACCTACTTCGCGCGCCTGTGCCTGATCCAGATCGCGCTGCCCGACCGCACCTACGCCGTGGACCCGTTGGCGCTCGACATCCACCCGCTCGCGGCGGCGGTTTCGGGGCCCGGCATGAAGATCCTGCACGCCGGCCGCCAGGACCTCGAACTGCTGTTGCAGGAGACCGGGGCGCTGCCGGCGCCGCTTTTCGATACCCAGATCGCCGCCGCCCTCCTCGGTCACGACGACCAGATCGGCTACGGCGCCCTGGTGAAAGAGCGCCTCGGGGTGGTGCTGGCCAAGGACGCGACCCGCACCGACTGGACGCTCAGGCCCTTGAGCGCGCGCCAACTCGCCTATGCGCACGACGACGTCCACTACCTCGGGGCGCTCTACGAGGGGCTCGCAGAGGCGCTCGCGCGTCAGGACCGCTTATCGTGGCTCCGCGAGGAGTGCGAGGCCCTGAGCGACCCCGATCTGTACCGGCCCGACGGCTGGCAGCTGACGCGCCGCTACCGCCAGGGGGCGGGGCTGTCGGCGCGTGCCCAGGCGATCTTCGAGAACCTGTTGCTCTGGCGCGAGGAGGCCGCCCGCACGGCGGACCTGCCGCGGACCTGGGTCGTGAGCGACGCGCACCTGTTGGAACTCGCGCAAAACCCCCCGGTGAGCGAGGCCGAGCTCGGCTCGCGCCTGACGGCGCGCGCGGCGTCGCGCTTTGCGGCGGGCCTGTTCGCGGCGATCGGCGCAAGCCCACAGACGCCGCTGCGCGCTTGGGCGGCGAACAAGCTGCCGCCCGACCAAGAGGCGCGCTTCGCGCGCCTGTGCGCGCTCGTCGATGCGCGCGCACAGGCGCTTGGCATCAAGCCCGGCGTGCTCGCCTCGCGCCGCGTCCTGCGAGACGTCGCGCAGGGAGCGCCGGCGGACGCGCTCGCGCGCGGTTGGCGGGCGCTCGTTCTCGGTCCCGAGGGCCGGGAGATCCTCACACATTGCGCCCGCCCCCGTGCTGCGTCTGGCTGACGCGGCCTTTGTCGCCGGGGCCGCCCAGCTCGCGGACCTGCCGCCGGACCACGGCTGGGAGGTGGCCTTCACCGGGCGCTCGAACGCCGGCAAGTCCACGGCCCTGAACGCGCTCACCGGCAAGACCGGCCTTGCGCGTGTCAGCAAGACGCCCGGGCGCACGCAACAGCTCAATGTGTTTGCGCTCGATGCCGCCCACCGCCTGGTCGACCTCCCGGGATACGGTTATGCCCGCGCCCCCGAGGCCGTGCGCGCGGCCCTCGGCGCGCTCGTGTCCGCCTATCTGCGCCGCCGCCGCTGTCTCAAGGCGCTGGTGCTCCTCGCCGACATCCGCCGCGGCCTCAATGACGACGACCGGGCCCTTTTGACCGCCCGCGGGGACCTCTCCCTGCTGGTCCTCCTCTCCAAGGCCGACAAAGTGGGCCGTGGCGAGCGCGCGCGCCAAACGGCCAGGGTCCGGGAGGAGGCGCCCCAACACGCGCGCGTGCTGGCGTTCTCGGCGCGCGAACGCGAGGGGATCGAGATCGCGCGCGCCTGGGTGCTCGGGTTTTTGGGAGAAACGCCCTAAACGTCGCGATCAGGCGCGATCGTCCGGAAACCGGCGCCTTTCTCTGGCGTTTATGCAAAAAAAACCCCGGGCACAAGGGAGAGGGCCCGGGGCTTTAAGAAAATCCCGGGTCGAGCGACCCGGGCTTGCCCGCTCAGGGAGGAGAAGCAGGCAAAGGACTCGTCGTCCTGCCTGGATAGACTCTGGCGCCCGGGGGAAGTTCCTAGTGGGCCTCGTCCCAATTGGCGCCCACGCCGCAATCGACGACGAGCGGTACCGACAGGCCGGCGACCCCCTCCATGCGCGCGACCACCGCCGCCTTCAGGGCCTCCACCTCCGCGAGCGGGGCCTCGAAGACCAGCTCGTCGTGGACCTGCATGATCATGCGGCTGCTCGCGCGCGACTCGGTGAGAAAGGCGTCCACGGCGAGCATCGCCATCTTGATGAGGTCGGCGGCGGTCCCCTGGAGGGGGGCATTGATGGCGGTGCGTTCCGCGTATTGGCGCCGCCCGCTGTGGCTTGCCCGGATATCGGGGATATACAAGCGCCGCCCGAACAGGGTCTCCACGTAGCCGTGCACGCGCGCCTGGGCGCGCATCGCCTCCATATAGCGGGCCACCCCCGGATAGCGCGCGAAATAGAGGTCGCAGTAGGCCTGGGCGCGGGCCTGATCGATCCGCAGCTGGCGCGCGAGCCCGAAGGCCGACATCCCGTACATCAGACCGAAATTGATGGCCTTGGCGGCGCGCCTTTGGTCGTCGCTCACGGCCTCGAGGGCGAGCCCGAAGACCTCGGCCGCGGTCGAGCGGT
Source organism: Acidiferrobacteraceae bacterium (assembly GCA_027343725.1). Taxonomy (GTDB): domain Bacteria; phylum Pseudomonadota; class Gammaproteobacteria; order Acidiferrobacterales; family Acidiferrobacteraceae; genus Acidiferrobacter. The sequence continues at coordinate 11,975 of DAHWKH010000020.1, read as the reverse complement.
GCACGTCGCGCCCCTCCTGAAACGCGCGCACGAGCCCGGGATCCCCTGAGAGGTGCGCCATCAACCGGAGCTCGATCTGGGAATAATCGGCCGACAGGAGGCAAAAGCCCGGTTCGGCCACGAACGCCTGGCGGATGCGCCGCCCCTCCTCGGTGCGCACCGGGATGTTCTGCAGGTTGGGGTCGCTCGACGACAGGCGCCCGGTGGCCGCGACCGCCTGGTGGTAGTCGGTGTGGATGCGCCCGGTCGCCGGATCGCACACGAGCGGGAGTTTGTCGGTATAGGTGCTCTTCAGCTTGCCGACACCCCGGTAATCGAGGATGAGCTGCGGCAGCGGGTAATCGAGGGCGAGCTCGGTAAGCACCTCCTCGGCCGTGGACGGTTGACCCTTGGGCGTGCGCCGCCTCACCGGCAGCTTTTGGTCGGTAAAGAGGATCTCCTGGATCTGGGCCGGCGAATTGAGGTTGAACGCGCGCCCGGCGAGTGCGTGCGCCTGCGCCTCGAGGTCCGCAAGGCGCGCGCTCAATTCCTCGCTGTGGGCCTTGAGCATCGCACAGTCGATGCGCACGCCGTGGGCCTCCATGCGGGCCAGGACACCGGCGAGCGGCCGCTCGATCGCCTCGTAGACCCGCCGGAGGCCCGGTTCCGGCTCCAGGCGCGCCGACAAGGCCTCGGCGAGCGCGACGAGCGCGCGCACGCTCTCGCCCGCAGCCTGCAGGCGCTCCTCCTCGGGCACATCACGCCAGGCGCGCCGCCCCCGGCCCTGGCCGAGGAGGGCCTCGAAGGTCGTGATCTCGTGGCCGAGATACTTGAGCGCGAGCGTGCCGAGGTCATGACTCTGGGCGCCGCTGTCCAGGACGTAGGAGGCCAGCATGACGTCGTCCCAGGCGGCGGGGAGCGCGAACCCCTCGGGCCCGAGCCACCGCAAGAGGCGCTTGCCGTCGTGAACCACGAGGCGCGCGCGGGTCGCGGCCAGGGCTTGGAGCAGGCGCGCGCGGTCGGTTTCCAGGGGGACGAGCGCGACCTCGGCGGGCGGGCCCACCGCCAGGGCGACCGGGCGGTCCTCGTCGACGCACAAGACCGCGCCCAGGGTCTCGCCCGCCCAGTCCGGCAGGCGTGCGAGGACACCGTCCGCATCCAGGACCCGGACGTGGGCGGAGGCGTCCGCCGGGGCCTTGGCGCCGAGCTCGGCAAGCCAGCTCTTGAATTCGAGGCGCCCGTAGAGCGCGCGCAAGGCGCCAAGATCCGGCGGTTTGAGGCTCAGGTCGGAGACGGCGAGCGGCAAGGGCACGTCGCAGCGGATGGTGACGAGCGCGCGCGCGAGCGCGAGCTGGTCGGCGCCTGCGCGCAACAGCTCGCCGGCGCGCCCCGGGACCTCATCGGCGTGGGCGAGGAGGTTGTCGAGCGACCCGTAGAGATCGAGCCAGCGCGCGGCGGTCTTCGGGCCGACCCCGGCAAGCCCGGGCACGTTATCGACCTTGTCGCCGACGATCGCGAGGTAATCGACGATCGCCTCGGGCGCCACCCCGAAACGCGCCTTCACGCCTGCGACATCGAGGGCCTGGCCGCTCATGGTGTTGATGAGGGTGACGCCGCTCGCCACCAGCTGTGCCATGTCCTTGTCGCCTGTCGAGATGACGACCTCGAACCCCTGCTTGCGGGCGGCGGTCGCAAGCGTGCCGATAACGTCATCGGCCTCGACGCCGGGGACCGCGAGCAGCGGGACGCCGAGCGCCTGAATCGCTGCGTGCAAGGGCGGGATCTGCAAGGCGAGGTCGTCGGGCATGGCGTCGCGCGTCGCCTTGTAGGAGGCGTAGAGGTCGTCGCGGAAGGTGCCGCCCGGGGCGTCGAAGACCAGCGCCAGACGCTCCGGCTTGTAATCCGCGCGCAACTTGCGCAGCATGTTCAGCACGCCGTAAACCGCGCCCGTCGGTTCGTTGTGCGAGTTGCGCAGGTCGGGCATGGCGTGAAAGGCGCGGTACAGATACGATGACGCATCGACCAACAACAGCTTCGGCGCGGGATTCTCGCTTGGCATTATGACGTCCACGAACCCTCACAAACCCCTGTTGAAGACAAAGCCGTCGAGCCTGCGTCCGGGAAACGCCGCGCCCGAGGGCGCGCTCTCGCGCGAGGCCTGGAAGATCTTCCAGATCATGGCGGAGTTCGTCGAGGGCTTCGAGGCCCTGGCGCAGATTCGGCCCTCGGTCAGCATTTTCGGATCAGCGCGGATCGCGCCCGATCACCCCTATTTTGCGCTGGCCGAGGATATCGCCCGGCGCCTTTCGGACGCGGGCTTCAGCGTCGTGAGCGGCGGCGGGCCGGGCATCATGGAGGCCGCCAACAAGGGCGCCTACGCCGGCGAGTCCCCGAGTGTGGGCCTCAATATCCGCCTGCCGCATGAGCAGGCCGGCAACCCGTATCAAGACATCCGCCTCACCTTCCAGCACTTCTTCGCGCGCAAGGTCATGTTCGTGAAGTATGCCACAGCCTACGTGGTCATGCCCGGCGGCTTCGGGACCCTGGACGAGCTCATGGAGATCCTGACGCTCGTGCAAACCGGCAAGAGCCGGCGCATCCCCGTGATCCTGGTGCACGCCCCGTTCTGGTCGGGATTGACGACCTGGTTTCGCGACGTCATGGTGCGCGAGGGGGTGATCGACCCCTCGGATCTCGACCTGTTCGTCATGCTCGACAAGCCCGAGGACGTGATCGATGCGATCTTCCGCTATTATGAGCTGAGCGGATTCGAGCCCTCCGAGGAAGAAAAGGAGATCCAGCTCAACCTCTAGGGGGCGGCTGCATCCGGCATGTCAGTCTTCACGCGTATCGAACAAAGCGAACTCGCGGCCTTTCTCGCGGATTACCCCGTGGGCGCGCTGGTCTCTTATTGCGGGATCCCGAGCGGCATCGAGAACACCAACTACTTCGTGACGACCGCCAATGGCGAGTATGTGCTCACTCTCTTTGAAACCGTCGATCCCGCGGACCTGCCCTTCTTTCTGGACCTGATCGCCTTCCTGGCCGAGCACGACATCCCCTGCGCGCACCCGCTGCGCAACCGGGCCGGGGACTATCTCGGGAGGCTCCACGGCAAGCCCGCGGCGCTCGTCGCGCGGCTTTACGGGGGCTCGGTCCTGCGCCCGAACCCCGACCAGTGCGCGGCCATCGGGCGGGTGCTCGCCCAGCTCCACCAGGCGGCGGGCCGCTTCGGGCGACTGCGCGAAAACCCGCGGGGGCCGCGCTGGTGGCGCAAAACCGCGGGCGCGCTCACGGAGCGCCTCGACCCGGACGATCGCGCGCGTCTGGCCGAGGAACTGCGCTACCAGGCCCTGTACCGGTTCGCGGACCTGCCGCGCGGCATCATCCACGCCGACCTCTTTCGGGATAACGCCTTGTTCGATGGGGAGCGCCTGACCGGGCTTATCGATTTCTATTACGCCTGTACCGACACCTGGCTCTACGACCTCGCGATCACGGTGAACGACTGGTGCAGCGAGGATGACGGCTCGCTCGATTGGACACGCGCGGGCCCGCTCGTCGCGGCCTATCAGGCGGTACGGCCGACGACCCATATGGAACACGGCGCCTGGCCCACGCTCTTACGCGCGGGCGCGTTGCGCTTCTGGTTGTCGCGCCTGGCCGACCAGCACTTCCCAAGGGCCGGGGAGCTCACGCACACTAAGGATCCGCTCGTCTTCCGGCGTATCCTGGACGCACGCCGGCAGGAGGCGCCGCGCCTGAGGACCCTGTTCTCGCGGCGGGCGTGAGCGGTTCGCACGGACAGGAGGACATCGTCATGGATAGGGGACTTTCCGGCTCGGGGCCGTGGATCCGCGAGGCGTATACCTTGACGGGCGCGGATTTCTCTCTGTGGTTGAGGCTCACGGTCTTTTACGTGATCTTCGCGGCGCTGGTCTCGCAGCTGCCGTTGGCGGGTGATGTCTTGCTCATCGTCCTGACACCCGCGATCATCGCCGGCGCCTTTCGTGAAAGCGCGCAGCCGTCCGCGAAGACGCCGACCCTGCGGCTGCGCAACGTCTGTTTCGGAGCCTTACGGGATCCCGCCTTGCGCCTGCCGGTGTTGAGCGTCGCCACCATCCTGCTCGGCGCCTGGGTGTTCGTGACCGTCCTCGCCATGGTCTTTGGGATCGACAGCTACGCGCTCGGGCCCCTGTTCGCGCACCGCACGCTTGCGGCGAACCTGTTCGCGGGGCTCCTCTTGATCCTGTTCTGGGCGCTTGAGATCGGCTTGATCATGACCACGCTCTACGTGCTGGCGGCGATCGTTCTCTCGGCCTTGCAGCCCATGGAGGCCCTCGAGCGGACCCTCGCCTTGTGGCGGGACCACCCGTTCGTGCTCGCGGGCCCGGGCGGGCTCATGGTGCTGCCGCTCATCCTTTCCTTCTACTTCCCGTCCTGGGTCCGGGCCGTCGTGGCCCTCGTCACGCTCGCGCCGCTCGTGCTCGCGGTGTTCGCAAGCTATACACGCCTGTGGCCGGCGAGTCCCCTCCAGCCCTCATGAGGCGCCGCGCGCCCGTTGCGGCTTGAAGGCGTGCACCGCGTTGCCCCCCTGACGGCCGGCGTGTTCGACCGCCTCATGGACGTTCGCCAAAAACCGCTCCAGGTCCTGGCCGCGCCCGAACTCGGCCACGCCACCGCTCACGGTAAAGGTCGCGGCCTCGCCGTTGATCGTGACCGGGGTCTGCGCCACCGCCCCGCGCAGGCGCTCGGCGACGAGCGTCGCCTGCGCGAGACGGGTTTGCGGGAGCACCACGAGAAACTCGTGATCCTGGTAGCGTCCGAGGCGGTCCGGCAGGCGGATGCCCTCGCCGAGGACCGCCGAGGCGGTCTCGAGGAGCGCGCGTTCAGACCCGTCGCCCAGACGCGCCGCGAGGCCGTCGGGGTCATCGATCCGCAGGCAGGCGAGCGACAGCGGGGTGTTGTAGCGTTGCGATTGGGCCATGGCTTCGATGAGGCTCGACGTGATTCCGCGCCGGTTGAGGGTGCGCGTGGTCTCGTCCACGAGCCCTGTGGCATGGGCCACGCCCGCAAGCGGCGTGTGTGCGGGCGCGGGACGGCGCACGAACGCATAGGCGAGCGGCGCCACGATCACGGCCTCGAGCACGACGAACAGGCCCCAGAGGCGGGGCCACTCGAGACTGAGTGAAGTGGCGATGGCGGCGATGATCAGAACCCCGAGCATCAGGGCGGCGATCGTTCCCGGACGCCGGATGCCCGTGCGCTTCCTAGAAAAGAACGGCTTCACGGCCCTTTCCGCGTAGTGATGGTCCCTGAACTATAGGCGCCGGCCGCATCACTTTCCAATCCGCCGCTTACAGCATTCGCAAACCGGCATAGGCTAATACCAGCCACTTCACCCCCGCGGCCGCGAACTGGACCTGGACCCGCGCCTTGTCGCCCTGCCCCTCGCAATCGATGATGACGCCCTCGCCGAAGGTCGCGTGGGCGACCCGCCCACCGACCTGGGCGCCCGCGGTCACGGCCGTCGGGGTCGCCTGCGCCAGTCGCGGCCGCACGGTCGCGAGCAGTTCCTCCGGGATCTCGGTCAGGAAACGCGAGGGCGCGCAATACAGGTCCTGGCCGTGGAGGCGGCGCGTCTCGGCGTAACTCAACACGAGCTCGCGCATGGCGCGCGTGATGCCGACATAACAGAGCCTGCGCTCCTCCTCGAGCCGCGCCTCGTCATAGAGGGAGCGTTCGTGCGGAAAAAGACCCTCCTCGAGGCCGGTCAGAAACACCACCGGAAACTCGAGCCCCTTGGCCGCGTGCAAGGTCATGAGCTGCACCGAGTCCTGGCCTTCGCCGGCCTGGCCTTCGCCGGCCTCGAGCGCGGCATGCGCAAGGAACTCGAGGATCGGCTCGCCCTCGGGCTCCTCGCTCAGGAAAAAACGCGCGGCCGACACCAGTTCCTCGAGGTTCTCGCCGCGCGCCTCGCCGCGATCGCGGCCCTCCTCGCGGTAATAATCCAAAAGCCCCGCCCCCTTGACGACCGACTCGATGGCCGCATCCAGCGGCGCCCCGGCGGTATCGTGCGCGAGCCCTTCGATCAGCGTGAGAAAGCCGCGGACCGCGGACGCCGCGCGGCCGGAAAGCCCGCCCTCGCCGCTCAAGGTCTGCGCGGCGCCCCACAACGAGCGGCCGGCGGCCTTGGCGTGCCCGCGCAGGGCATCGAGGGTGCGCGCCCCGATGCCGCGCGGCGGCACATTGACCACGCGCTCGAAGGCGGTGTCGTCGTCCCGGTTCACGACCAGTCGCAGATAGGCGAGCGCGTCCTTGATCTCGGCACGCTCGAAAAACCGCAGCCCGCCGTAGACGCGATACGGGATGCGCGCGCGCACCAGGAGCTCCTCGAACACCCGTGACTGGGCGTTCGAGCGGTACAGGATGGCGATGTCCCGCGGGCTTTGGTCCTCGTCCAACAGGCGGCGGATGCGCGCGATCACGAACTGGGCCTCGTCGATGCCGCTGTAGGCGGCATAGAGGCTGAGTGGTTGACCGCGCGTGCCGGCCGTCCACAGGGTCTTCCCGAGGCGGTTGGCGTTATGGGCGATGATCGCGTTGGCGGCCTCCAGGATATGGCCCGTGGAGCGATAGTTTTGCTCGAGACGCACCGTGCGCGTGCCCGGGTAGTCGCGCTCGAAGCGCAGGATGTTCTCGATCTCGGCGCCGCGCCAACCGTAGATGGACTGATCATCGTCGCCGACCACGAACAAGTCGCCGCCTTGTCCGAAGGTCTTCAGCCACTCGTACTGCACGGCGTTCGTGTCCTGGAACTCATCGACCAGGGTGTATCGAAACCGCCTCTGGTAATGCGCGCGCAGCGCCGGGTCGGAACGCATGAGCTCGAGCGTGCGCAGCAGCAGTTCCGCGAAGTCGACGAGCCCCTGGGCGCGGCAGAGTTCTTCGTAGGTGCTGTAGAGTGTGAGAAAAACCTGCTGTGTCGGGTCGTAGGTCGCCGCCAGATGGCGCGCGCGCCGCCCGGCCTCCTTGTGCCCGTTGATGAACGCCTGCACCTGGCGCGGCGGGAACCGCGACTCGTCCAGGGCCTGCGCCCGGATCACGCGCTTGATGACGCGCAGCTGGTCGTCGCTGTCCAGGATCTGGAAGGCCTCGGGCAGGCCGGCGGCCTGCCAGTGGGCGCGCAAAAACCGGTGCGACAGGCCGTGGAAGGTCCCGATCCACAGGCCCGACACCGGTTGGCCGAGAAGGGCCTCGATGCGCCGGCGCATCTCGGTTGCGGCCTTGTTGGTGAACGTGACCGCGATGAACGCAAACGGCGAGGCCCCCTGCTCCACGAGCCAGGCGATGCGATGCGTCAGGACGCGCGTCTTGCCGCTGCCCGCGCCGGCCAGCACGCGCACCGGCCCGGGAGGCGCCGTTACGGCGAGGCGCTGGGCCTCGTTCAGGCCGTTGACCAGGGGGGATGCCATCGCCGGAGTGTACCCGTTGACCGTCAGGGAGAAAACCGCAGACGTTGCAATAACGGCGCAACGGGTGTCAACTAAGAGGCTCGTTTTCGGAGTCATCCATGGACGATACGAACGCCTTCGATCTGCACGCCGCGTGGATCCGGCGCGCGCAGACCGACCTCCATGCGTTTCTCGAGGCCTTGGCGATGCGTCTCGAAGACGCCCTGCCGGGGCGCGTCGAGGTCACGCGAAGGCGCGAGGGATGGCTCAAGGCGACGCACCGGATCACCGCCTTGAGCGTGCGCACCGACGGCAGCCGCTATCTCCTCGACGCCAGCACCCCGGACATCCGCACGAGCCGCCAGCACGAAGTGCGGGGGGTCGTGGTCAAGAACGAGGCCTTGCCGCTTGCGCAATGGCTCGAGGCCCTGGAAGGGGAGCTGCGGGTGCTGTCCGGGTCCATGGAGAGCGCGCGTGGCGTGCTGCATGATTTTCTGATGTCTTGAGGAGAGGATCCATGGCGCCACCCGATCCCACCAAGGACGCGGCCGCAGCGGATGCGCGCCAGGCGGCGTGGGACGACGCCCTCACGCACAACACCCTGCCGGCCTTCGTCCAGGCGCGTCTCTTGGACACCGCGAGCGGCAAACGTCCGTGGGTGAGCAGCGCCTCCCCGGCGGGGCTCCTCGCCCAGCGCTCGCACGGGATCCGGCCGCTCGGGCTCGTGTCCGGCAATTGCTGGTTCCATTACGGCTACTCCTGGACGCGCGGCCATTACGACGGCTGGCATCACGCCATCGACCGCCTGCGCAGCGAGGCGGCGCTCATGGGCGCCAACGCCGTCGTCGACGTCACCCTCAAAGTGACGCGCATGCCCGATACCGGCAACGAGGATCACATGGACTTCGGGGTGCTTGGCACCGCCGTGCGCCTCGAGGGTTTTCCGGAATCACCCAATCCCGCCCTCGCCACGGTCTCGGCGCTCGAGTTCGCGCGCCTCCTCGAATCCGGCATCGTGCCCGTCGGGATCGCGATCGGCGCGTGCTTCGACTGGCTCGTGATGGGCGGTTACGGCGCGGGCTTCGGGGGACCCGGGGGCGGCCTCGCGGGACCCGGCGGCTTCGGCGGCGGCCCCTTCGCAGGATCCGGCGGCTTCGGCGGAGCAGGGGCCTTCGGGGGCGGCTTCGGGGGGCCCGGCGGCTTCGGGGGGAACCCAGGCATGGGGACCGGGGGCGGCATGGGCGGCATGGGCGGTTACTGGAACCAGGAAATCACCCCGCTTTCCACCTTTCTCACCAACGTGCGCAGACGCGCGCTCAGCGAACTGCGCGACGATGGGCTGCGTCTCGGATCCGGGGTGCTGGCCCACACCCAGCACTCCGAGCTGTATCGTGTCGATCCCGACGAAAACAACCCCTATCCGCGCTTCCTTGCGCGCCACATCGCGCTCGGCACCGCCGTCATTCACGACCGCAAGAGCCTGAAACCGTTCGCCGTGCGCCCGGTCCTCACCGTGCGCGAAGACACCCCGCTCAATACAAGCGCCAACACCGAGGAGGCCCTCTAAGATGGTTGATGCCAGCAACGCTCTGCCACAGCACGCAGTCGAACGTCTGAAGGGCATGCGCGATACGAGCCGGCGCGGGGGCTTGTTCACCTCGGACTTCTCGGTCAACGAGTTCCTCATGGTGGGCGAGGCCGGGTTCGAGCCCCTGGGACTCGTGGTCGGGTCCTGCATCTACCACACCGGCATCCAGTACGCCGGATGGGCCAAGAACCAAGAGATGGATGTGTTGTCACAAGCCATGTACGACGCGCGCGAGCTGGCCATGAGCCGCATGGAGCAAGAGGCGCAGTCCTTGTCGGCCGACGGCATCGTGGGTGTGCGGCTCGAGGTCAAGCGCATGGACTGGGACAAGGACATCCTCGAGTTTCTGGCGATCGGCACCGCCATCGCGCACCGCGAGGGGCACCCGGGGTTCAAGGGGCCGGGCGGCAAGCCCTTCACCTCGGACCTCTCCGGGCAGGACCTGTGGATGCTGCTCCAATCCGGTTACCGGCCGCTTGCGCTCGTCATGGGCTCCTGCGTGTATCACGTGGCCCATCAGGGCATGTTCGCATCGCTTGGCAATCTCGGGCGCAACGTGGAGATGCCGCTCTTTACGCAGGCAATGTACGACGCGCGCGAGCTCGCCATGGAACGCATGCAGCAGGAGGCCCAGGAGGCCCAGGCGGAGGGCGTGGTCGGGGTCCAGTTGCACGAAGGCTCGCACAACTGGCAGCCCCATGTGATCGAATTTTTCGCGATCGGCACCGCCGTGAAGCCGATTGAAGACGCGGCCGTCATCCCCGAGAGGCTGGCCCCGCAGATCGTCATCCCGGTAAACGATTAGGGAGGTCTCGTCCATGAGCCTACTGAAACGGACAGCGGAATTGATCGAGGCGCGCTTCAACAAGCTTTTGAACGCCGCCGAGGACCCGAACGCCGAACTCGACCTGTCTTACGAGAAGATGCTCGAGGGCCTGCAGGAGACCCGCCGCCACCTGGCCGACGTGGTCACGGAACAAAAGGTCCTCGAAGGCCAGATCGACTCGGCCAAGGCCGATATCGCGCGCGACGAGAACGACGCGAAACTCGCCCTGCAGGCCCAACGCGAGGACTTGGCGCGCGCGGCCCTGACGCAAAAGCAGATCGCCGTCACAAAGCTCGCCTCCCTCACCGAGGCCCACGACAAGATCACGGCCGAGGTGCAAAAGCTCGAGGAGTACGAACACAAATTCCAGGACCGGATCGAGGCCTTCCGCACCCAGAAAGAGGTCCTCAAGAGCGAGTACGGCGGCGCGCAGGCCGAGGTCCAGGTCGAGGAGTCCTTGTCGGGCTTGAGCAACAAGCTGGGCGGCGCCGGCGAGACCGTGAGGCGCGCCAAGGACAAGACCGAGGCCACCCAAGCCCACGCCAAGGCCTTGGAGAGTCTCGAGGAGAGCGGGGCATTGGACGATGGTGATGAACGCTCCTCCGCGGAAAAGGAACTCGAACAGCTGCGCTCGGGCCAATCCGTGGACTCGGATCTCGAGCGCCTGAAGGCCGAGATCAACAAAAAATAGGGCGATCGGACCCGAAGACTCCCATCGGGGCGATGCGGGCCGCGGGAACCCCCGGCGGCCTGTAGGGGCGGCGGTGGCGGCAGCGGGCCCCACCGAAGGAGTCCCCGGAGATCACAAAGCGATCAAGCATCGCCGCCCTGATGAAAGGCCATCCCCCCGCCCGCCGCCCAACCCGCCGCAAGGCCGAATTCCTTCCGCTTGCGTACCTAAGAACGTAACGAGCCGCGGGCCGACCTCAAGGGCACGTCGGCTTGCGCGGGGATATCCAGTGCGTGTTACTCATTAAGCTAAATTTAGCATTGAGCATAAATTTATGTTGACTTCGCAAACCGCTCATCGAGAGTCACGAGCGGGAATCCGGGCGCCTCGGCAAACGCCACGTACCAAGCGTCGGAGGTTGTTGCTCCGAAGCGAAAGACGTTTTCCTGTGGCTGTTCAAGGCGTTGTGGGGGCAGCGCACCCGTCTGGACAATGACCGCCGGACGCGCCTTCCTGTAATTGCCCGACGTCGCCCCGCTTCACTGAGCCTCGAAGTCCGGGACTGCTGCGATCCACTGCAGCGCTTCGCGCTCTGCCGCTTCGTCCAGGCGGGCGACTTCCTTGGCAACCCGTCGCAGCACAGCCTTCGAACGGGAATCAGGCACGACCAGCCGCAACTCGCGCAGGCCTCGCGCACGGCGTCGCTCGCGCAATGCCCTCATCCGTTCTGCTGCATGCGCCATAATACCCTTCTCCTGCGTAACGCGTTACGCCGCGAGATTCAAAAAGCCTACCCAAAGTTCTGAAAATCGGCCCGACCACGTTTCCGTGCGTCCCACAAGCGAACGCACGGGGGCGCTCAATGCGGATCCGGCGCGATGAACCGGCAACGCGGGTCGATCACCTTCGCAAATCGCTCGGCGAGAGTGGCCATGGGCGTCGCGACTGCCGTAGAACCGACAGGCGCGGGACATCGGTCACGGCCCTGCCTGGCGGGGTGTCAGCGCACATATCGCCACCACCCCCCTATGACCATTGTAACGAGCAGCCACCTCATGGCATTCCCCCAGGACACCCCGGCCGCGCCCCGAACACCGGTTGCGCCAACCACTCACAGAACGTGTCCCGCGCAGTTCTCAGTCACATATCGAAATTTGGGCAGAAAGCCTACCGGGTATAGATTAGGGCAGGGCGAGCAGAAACCTGGCGCCGACGAGCCGAGGGAGGTGTCTGCGGTCAGCGCCTGCAGCGCCCACCATATCTCCGCGACCCGAAGGACGAACGATTCGAGGTTGCCCAATAGCGCGGCGAGCTCACGCGACAACGCCGGCCCTTTCTTGAAGTGGGGACGATCGCGCTCGAAACATCATCCCTTCTGTATCCGTGGATATCAGGGGTCCTGAGGCGCCTTCTCTTACTCCACCGTCACCGATTTCGCGAGGTTGCGCGGCTGATCGA